>NZ_HF988914.1:21580-21982 GCF_000435035.1 Porphyromonas sp. CAG:1061
AGAAGTCCACGTGCCCCGGAGTATCAATAAGGTTCAGTGTATATTGTTCCCCTTTATAATTATAGTCCATCTGTATCGCATGGCTCTTGATTGTAATACCACGCTCCCGCTCCAAGTCCATGCTGTCCAGCAATTGATCTTGTGCATCCTTAGCCCCCACTGTATTGGTATACTCCAGAAGGCGGTCCGCCAAAGTGCTCTTGCCGTGGTCAATATGCGCTATGATACAGAAATTTCGAATATGATTCATATAAATCCTCTTACTAGTATTTACCTACAAAGATAATAAAAAAGAGACGAATCACACTCCACTGTCCCACTGCTACTCAGGGGTTACGCATTAGAAAGGTCTTACCGTATGGTTTTTAGTGGGGTGTCTATGAGTAAGGACCTCGGCAGAGG
>NZ_HF988915.1:0-1227 GCF_000435035.1 Porphyromonas sp. CAG:1061
TTGGTCCCTCTGGTACCGCCACCTCCAAAGCCGGGGCAATGGTACCAGTGACGCCTAACTGTCGGTAAAGTTGCTCTGCCTTTTGATTCGCCACATTGTAGGTAAAGTCGAGGCTCTCGGGCAACCCCCATTCACTCGCCTGGTGCTGGGTTGCGAGGAAGGTAGCCCGTCGCTCCACCAATGCCTGCCCTTGTTCCTCACGCTCACGCAGAAAAGCAGCGTGGCACGCCTCTTGCAACTGCTGGATCACCTCCCGACGTAGCTCCGTCGCTACCGATGGTGGGAGATAAAGCCCCTCCAATTGCAAAGCAATCTCCTCCGCCACATAGGGCGTCTCCCCTAGCTTCGCAAGGGTATTGCGGAGGTGCTGACTATTCTCTTTCTTCGCAGGATCCAATGGGAGTAGTCGCTCCACCCTAACCGATATCTCAGGTCGTTCCAAAAGGGTAGCAGAGAGCTGTACCCCTTCGCTACTGCATTGGCAGTCGAGACGGATGCCCACCTTTCGCACCGAGGCATCGGGTCGCTGCAGCACTTGATCGAACTGATGGTGGAGGTTGCGGTAGACCGTTGCCCCCGAAGCGATCGCAAGTGGACTAGAGAGTTTCAGCCGGTAGCGACCCTTTCCCACTGGTGTCACCTGATTAATAAAGGCACCGACCGTCTCCTTTTCATCGCTAGAGACTAGCAAGAGACCATCGCCATTGGAGAGCTCGGTCTCCTTTACCTCCACTTTGATCACAATCTCCCTACCCCTACACTCCAATAATTGGCCGATCCGTTCGCCCACACTCTTATTGGTAAAAGGGGTGATGCTATCCACAGGAATCGGCCGATGAAGTGGGATATTGTAGCTCGTGAAACGACGGGAAAAAGTCCGCTCGGGGTGCGGAGTAAACTGCCGCTCCACCCTACCCCACGAGGCACGGTGATACACCTCACCACGGCGGGCGATAATAGCATCTAGCTGCTCCCGATAATGGGCCGTCACGTTGCGGACATAATCAATCCCCTTGAGCCGCCCCTCGATCTTGAGCGATGAGACCCCTCCATCCAGCATCTCCTCTAGAATCTCGGTACGGTTGAGATCCTTCAGCGAAAGGAGGTATTGACTCTCCAATAGGCAATGCCCCTCGGCATCCTCAAGGTCGTAACTCATACGGCAGTACTGGGCACACGCACCTCTATTGGCACTTCGGCCTCGGCACGCCTCGGAGATGAAGCAGC
>NZ_HF988916.1:0-4294 GCF_000435035.1 Porphyromonas sp. CAG:1061
CGACAGTTGATGCCAGGCATTGCCTTTCGACTTGGTATGGATCACCCTCTCTCCACCTTTGAAAAGATGCAGGAGCAGAGCCTCATTACCCAGAAGGGAGGCAGTCGCCAACCACTAACCACCTTTTGGCGAAATGAAATGGAGGCGCGGCTGAGGTTCGAGCCTCTGAAGGGACTCGAACTCACCTTTACCTACGAAAACAACCGACACCACCACACCTCGGTGACCCCTTACCAAACCGAGGGGGCCAAGATAGAGCGAGGCAACCTACGGTATAGCACCATCGCACGACTGCAGAAGCACCCCGAGGTAGAGCACTTTGCCCAGCAGTCGAGTCTACTTTACCTGGAGCGTGAGGGGCTACCTAGCCTGTTGGCCACTCTGCCCAATTGGCAAGTGTCGCTCAATATCTCCCAGTGGCACTCGTGGCTAAAGGAGCATATCCCCACCCTCAAGCTGACCCATCAGTATCGGGCTTATGTGGAGGTGCCTACCTACTACATCACTGCCGAGCAGAATGACCTCCAAAGCCTAGTGGTGAGTGAGGAGCTGAGCCCGCTCATCGGGCTAGAAGTGAAGAGTCAGCTCGGCATCTCGCTAGAGGAAAGGTACAACCAACGCCACTCCCAAACCCTCCAAACCACCGCCAAGCGGATACTCGATCAGACCGACTATGAACTCTATAGTCGGCTAGGCTATTACGTCACCTTCGCACCCCTCTTCACCAGTAAGATCAGCCTACTTAGGAGCGAGCGACAGAGCCTTCGCCTACAGCTCCACCACACCTATACCTATAGCCTTCTCCGGAATATCCAACAACAGGAGAGCGACCTTGCCCTACAAGGAATGAAAGCCCATACTCTGCAATTTTCAGCAGAGTATGGGCTTTCTGATGCCATTAGCGTTCGGGCGTTTGTGGAGCGTCAGCAGCGCCAACCACTCGTTTCCAATTATAGCTTCCCCTTCAAGCGAACCACCTACGGGCTACTCTTCCGGCTGCAACTAAAGCCTTAGCCCCCGGGCAATCACCCCCGAGCCGTAGCAGAGTTGCTGTGAACGGTCGTAGATAGTACAAAACTGCCCTGGGGCAATCCCTTGAATCAATTCAGTAGAGTGCAGAGTGTAGATTCCCTCAGCGTCCCGCTTCAGTTGTCCCACGGTAAAGTCGGGCGTGTGGCGTACCTTGAAGGTCACCTCTAGCTCCTCCCCCTCCATCGGGTCGAGCGTAATCCAGTGCATCTCCGGCATCTCCACCACATTGCCATACTGCGTCTCGGGGTCGTAGCCACGACTCACATAGAGCCTATTTTGCTCAATATCCTTGCGGATCACAAACCACGGGCCACCCGATAGTCCGAGCCCCTTCCGCTGACCGATGGTGTGGAACCAATAGCCCCGATGCTCACCGACCACTTTGCCCGTTTCCAGCTCAATGATTTCGCCCTTCTGAGTACCGAGATAGCGCTCCAAGAATTGATTATAATCCACCTTGCCGAGGAAGCAAATCCCTTGGCTATCCTTTCGCTGTGCCGTGACTAAGTGCTCCATCGAAGCGATCCTCCGCACCTCACTCTTTGGCAGTTCCCCAAGGGGAAAATAGGCCTTTAGGAGCTGAGGATAGGTGATCTGAGCGAGGAAATCGGTCTGGTCTTTCACTGGGTCCACCGCCGTGGCGAGGAACTCCTTATCGCCCACCACCTTTTTACTCGCGTAGTGACCCGTTGCGATCTGATCGTAATCCCGCCCCGCATACTCATTGAAGTAGCCAAACTTGATGATCCGATTGCAGAGCATATCGGGGTGAGGGGTACGTCCCTCCCGCACCGTGTCGATGATGTATTGCACCACATAGTCCCAGTACTCACGATGCAGATTGACCACCTCCAGAGGGCGACCATAGTGCTTGGCGAGCCACTTCACCATCTCCATATCCTCCTCGCTAGGGCAGTCCTCATAGCCTGCCTCATTAGCTCCGATATAGATATAAAAGAGGTCGGGCGCCTCGCCACGCTCCATCATCAGATGGAGTGCCACGGAGCTATCCACACCGCCCGAGAGCAATAGTGCACGTTGCATAATCAGGATACCTTACTGCCTGGCTTCACCTCCTTGCTCGTGGTGAGTACGGAGAGGGAGCCATCGGCCTCCATTACGGAGAGAATCATCCCTTGGCTCTCGATTCCTCTCATCTTACGAGGGGCAAGGTTGGCCACAAAGATCACCTGCTTCCCTACCAGCGTCTCCGGGTCGTAGTGCTTAGCCAGACCCGAGATGATGGTCCGCTCTCCAAAGCCATCATCGAGGGTAAATTGCAGGAGCTTATCGGTCTTCGGCACCTTGGTACAAGCCTTCACCGTAGCCACACGGAGGTCGATCTTCTCAAACTCCTCAAACTTAATCTCGGGGGCAATCGCCAGTGGTTTTGCCGCCTTAAGAGCTGCCTCTGCATTGCTCTTCTTGATCGCTGCTAGGCGGTCGAGCTGAGCTTGGATCGTTGCATCCTCTAGCTTCTCAAAGAGGAGCTCAGGCTTCTCTAGCTGATGACCTGCTTCCAATAGGTCGCTTCTACCGATCTCCGACCAGGTGAGGGCACCCTCCATATTCAGCAGATGGCGTAGCTTCTTCATAGAGAAGGGGAGGAAGCTCTCCATCAAAATAGCCAGATTGGCACTGATCTGTAGCGCCACATTGAGGATGGTAGCTACCCGATCCATATCTGTCTTTGCCAACTTCCAAGGCTCCATATCGGCAAGATACTTATTGCCTAGGCGTGCCAAGTCCATGGCCCTACGCTGGGCATCACGGATATGGAAGTTATCGAGCAGGTTGGCCACATCGTCGCGGATGGTGCCGATCTCGGCAAGGACCGCCTTATCCTCCTCCTGAAGGGTGGTGATGGCAGGCACCTTCCCCTCAAAGTACTTGTGGGTTAGCACCAAAGCACGATTCACGAAGTTGCCAAGCACTGCTACCAATTCATTATTATTGCGAGCCTGGAAATCGCTCCAGGTAAAGTCATTATCCTTGGTCTCAGGAGCATTGGCGGTCAAGACATAGCGGAGGATATCCTGCTTGCCAGGGAAGTCGCGTAGGTACTCGTGGAGCCAAACCGCCCAATTTCTACTGGTAGAGATCTTATCTCCCTCGAGATTGAGGAACTCGTTGCTAGGCACATTATCGGGGAGGATAAAGGAGCCCTCAGCCTTGAGCATCGCAGGGAAGACAATGCAGTGAAAGACGATATTGTCCTTACCGATGAAGTGGATCATGCGGGTCTCGGGATCTTTCCACCAGGTCTCCCAACTATCGGGGAAGAGCTCTTTGGTATTGGAGATGTAGCCGATAGGGGCATCAAACCATACGTAGAGCACCTTGCCCTCAGCGCCCTCTAGCGGTACCGGAATACCCCAGTCGAGGTCGCGGGTCACCGCTCTAGGCTGTAGTCCAAGGTCGAGCCAACTCTTCACCTGTCCGTAGACATTAGGGCGCCACTCCTTGTGCCCCTTGAGGATCCACTCGCGAAGCCACTGCTCGTACTTGCCGAGGGGTAGGTACCAGTGCTTGGTCTCTTTCATCACTAGCTCCGAACCGCTGATGGCCGACTTTGGATTGATTAGGTCGGTGGCATTCAGACTGCTACCGCACTTCTCACACTGGTCGCCATAAGCCCCTTCGTTGCCACAGATAGGACAAGTACCGGTGATGTAGCGGTCGGCAAGGAATTGCTTGGCCTCCTCATCGTAGTACTGCTGAGAGGTCTGCTCTATAAACTCGCCCTTTTCGTAAAGCGTAGTGAAGAAGTCCGACGCCATCTTGTGGTGCGTTTCGCTCGTGGTGCGAGAGTAGACATCAAAGGAGATGCCAAACTCCTCAAACGACTCTTTGATCAGTTGGTGGTAGCGATCCACAATATCCTGTGGCGTTACCCCCTCCTTCATCGCTTTAATCGTGATGGGCACTCCATGCTCATCCGAACCACCGATAAAGGCCACCTCCTCGCCTTTCAGACGAAGGTACCTCACATATATATCTGCTGGCACATAGACCCCTGCCAGGTGCCCAATATGGACCGGACCATTGGCATAAGGAAGGGCCGTCGTCACCAAAGTACGCTTAAATTTTCCGTTACTCATATCCTTCTTATTTCTATCCATTGTATATTTGGCACAAAGTTACAAAAATCAAATGACAGCGAGATAAATAGTGCCATTGGAGGCAGGGGTTACGCATTAGAAAGGCGTTGCATCTCATCCTCGACTTATAGTCATCAAAGAGACTGATAGATCGGAAGAAC
>NZ_HF988916.1:4325-6741 GCF_000435035.1 Porphyromonas sp. CAG:1061
GAAGAACCTCTCCTGGATCCTTACTGATTGATGCTCTGATGGGGTGAAAAATCGGCTAAAATGGGGGTGCTGAGGTCTGATTTGTAAACATTTGAAAATCAGTGTCGTATAAAGGCGTTTGCCGAGATGCAACTAAGCATTTGCTTTGTTGCATCTCGGCAATTGCTTAGTTGCAACTAACCAACTGCTTAGTTGCATCTCAACTTTTGCTCTACTAGCATGGAGGTATTTTGGGGGTCTGTTTACGTGGATCGCGATCTGTCTTTCTAGTAATATATCTGGGGATTAGACTTGGGTTGTAATAAAAAAATCACCTAGAGGGGAGCCCCTAGGTGATTTCAAGATGTATTGGTGAGGTTTTGGTTACTCTGTAAGCAGAGTGAGTAGCTTGCGGTCGGCCTCCCAGCCTAGTGCACTAGCACCGAGGACTGCGGCATCGCTCTCTTTGAGTTCGCTCACGAGAATCTTCACCTTGTCTTTGTAGATATTGAGGAGGTTTTGCTCCATGTGTCGCTTCACTGGCTCTAGTAGGATATTGCCAGCTTTGGTTAGTCCTCCAAAGAGGATTATTGCCTCTGGACTGGTGTAAGCTACGGAGTCGGCGAGTGCTTCGCCTAGGATGGCTCCAGTCGTCTCAAATACATCAAGTGCTAGCTTATCGCCTTGCACAGCAGCATCGTAGACATCCTTTGAGGTTATCTCATCGATATTGAATGTGCGAAGGAGACTATCATCTTCACGAGCGGTGAGGAACTCCTTAGCGGTGCGTGCTACACCTGTAGCGGAGCAGTAGGTCTCAAGGCAACCAAAGCGACCGCAACCACAAGAGCGCCCGTTGCGACGGATGATGGTGTGTCCGATTTCGCCGGCAAAACCATCGTGACCGTAGACGAGCTTTCCACCCACTACGATACCACTCCCTAGCCCTGTGCCGAGGGTGATCTCGATGAAGTCTTTCATACCACGAGCAGCTCCATAGGTCATCTCTCCGATAGCGGCAGCATTGGCATCATTGGTGAGTGCCACAGGAATGCCATTGAGTGCTTCGCTAAGGAGGAAGGCCATAGGGATGCGACCCTTCCAAAGGAGGTTGGGAGCAAAGTCAATGGAGCCGGTAAAGAAGTTGCCATTTGGGGCACCTACGCCCACACCGTGGATCTGGTCGATTCCCCCTGCGTCATTTGCAAGGTCGGTGATGGCATCTGCCAATTCCTTGATATAATCCTCTACTTTGATATGATTGGTACTCTTGATCTTATCGCTTCTGATAATGGTACCTCTCGCATCTACAATGCCGAAAACGGTATTGGTACCCCCCACGTCTACCCCTACTACATAGGGCTTGTTGTCGCTTGTTACGATTGCCATGAATTATCTATTTATCAATTGTTTTGTACATACACTGACTTTACCATACGGGAATTGACCTGATTGGCAAGGTCTAGAAATACCCTCCACTCATCGCCTTCGCGTTTTAGCTTGAGACTTCTGTCGTAGCTACGAGTGGGCACGCCATCTTTCTTCACAGACTCCTTGATCTTATTCTGGATCTCCTCGGGTAGATCTTTGAGTCGGTGACTCTTCATTGAGAGGATGGTCTTGGCATCTTCTAGTGAGAGGTTGCCAATCTTCTCTAGGTCGGGCAGGTAGATGAAGTAGGTGACAGTGGCGGTTTCGCCATTAACGCTACTGGTAAACTTATCTACCTTGATGGACTCCTTCACCTCGGGAATCAATTCGATGGCATCTGCTAGCTCATCTGGGATGGTGTAAAAATGCTTGAAGTTTTCGAGCGTCATCGCATCTTTATCCTCCTGTGTGAGTAGGTCGTAAAACTGCTCGAGGTCGCCATTGAGCTCTGCTTTCACGGCTTCTTCGGCCACTTCCTTAGGGTCTTTTCCACCACACGAAGTGAGGGTAGCAAGCAATAGACCTATGAGCATTGCCACGCTAATGGATGAATAAAATCTTTTTGCCATAATCATCAATTTAATGTATTCGTTTGTCGTACAGAGGGACCCCGTGGGGGCTGCCTCGCTATTTTACCGCAAGTTACAATTATTTTACGAATTGGGCAAAGGATTAGCCCATTCTTTGATTATTTGTACCTGTCCAAAAATAGTTTTGGGTGTTAGGATTGATAAATGTCAGTCATAACCCTAAATGGACTGCCAAAATAAATATAACGCACGAAATATCGCCTGTTTGCTTTCATTTTGTTACTATGGAAATCTTTTAACATAAAAAGAGAGGAGAATAGTTGCAAGTATCAAAAATAATGCCTACCTTTGCACTGTGGTTTTTTCATAATAGTATTAGATTATAGGTTTGAGATTGAGGGTGTCGTGAGACACTCTTTTTCTATTTTGGGGGAAGGAGTTCAAAGGAAAAGGGGCTATATCCAGTGGATATAGCC
>NZ_HF988916.1:6777-13161 GCF_000435035.1 Porphyromonas sp. CAG:1061
TTTTCGACTTTGCATCTCATCCTTCGTGCAAAGCCTCTTTTTTATTGGGAAGCTACTCTAAATTATTAATAGAGTGACTTGATAAGCTCTGTGAATAGACGGCCCATCTTCTCGGAGGCGGCATTGGCGGCACGAATCACATCGTCGCCATCGTTGACGAAGTCATCTGTGAAGTGGTACCCTTCGTTGGTGATCACCGACATACCAAAGACGCGGATATCGCAGTGGCGAGCCACAATCACCTCAGGCACGGTGCTCATACCGATTGCGGTGCCTCCGATGATGCCTAGGTACTTATACTCCGCTGGAGTCTCGTAGCTAGGGCCTGTCCAACCGACATAGACGCCCTTATGAAGCGGGATATTGAGTTGGCGACCAATCTCCTCTGCCTTGGCAATCAGTGGGCGGTCGTAAGCTCGTGTCATATCGGGGAAGCGAGGGCCAAACTCCTCCATATTCTTACCAATGAGCGGATTAGGGAGCATATTGATATGGTCTCTAATGATCATCAGATCTCCCACCTTGTACTGGTCGCAGATACCACCGGCGGCATTGGAGACGAATAGGTACTCAATGCCGAGGAGCTTAAAGACGCGTACGTGGAAGGTTACCTTCTCCATTGGGTAGCCCTCATAGTAGTGGAAGCGTCCCTGCATGGCGATCACTGGGCTACCATCGAGTTTGCCCACGATGAGGTTGCCTTTGTGCCCTAGTGCCGTAGACTTAGGGAAGTTGGGGATATCGGTATAAGGGATCACGCGAGCCTCTTCTATCTTATCGGCCAATTGACCCAAGCCAGAGCCTAGGGTAATCGCCACCTTGGTATCTTGTGGTATCAGCGGTCTCAGGTAGTCCGCTGCTTCTTGATATTGCTTGTACTCTACCATAATCTTATCAAATTCTATTGCTTTTGTTTCTTACTTCTCTCAAATAGGTCGCGGGCTACGGTGCGAGCTTCGGACATAATCGCCTCCTCGCCCGGTACGTGGCGACCATGCATCAGCACCCGACCATCAACGATAAGGGTATCCACCGCACTACCGTTGGCAGAATAGACCACATTGCTCACCAGGTTGTGGCAAGGGGTCATCTCGGGAATATCTAGTTGCAAAAGGGCAAGGTCGGCAAGTCGTCCCACCTCAATTCGCCCTGCGGGGATACGGAGAATCTCCGCACCTGCAAAAGTGGCTGCCTTGAAAACCTCTCCCGCCTTGGCACTGGTTGGATCTCCCGACCAAGCTTTAGCGAGGAACGAGGTGAGTTTCATGGCGGTAAACATATCTAGGTTGTTGGAGCTAGAAGTGCCATCAGTGCCAATACCCACGCGGATACCCTTTTGCCACATCTCCTCGATCTTGAAGCGGTAACCACTCGCCAACTTCATATTAGAAGCGGGGTTGTGGACACACGCCACACCATGGTCGGCGAGGATCTGAAGCTCCTCGCTATCCATCCAAAGCGAGTGGGCGAGGACCAGATTAGGAGAGAGCACTCCTAGCTGCTGCAGGTACCTCACAGGGGTGGTGCCGTGCTCCTTTACGCACTCCTTTACCTCACCCTCCGTCTCGGAGAGGTGTAGGTGTACGAGTAGATCATTGGCCTTGGCGAAGTCGTGGGTGTACTGTAGCATCGGACCAGTCACCGTGTAGATGGCGTGCGGACCAATTGAGAGCTGCACACGGTCGGAGTAGCGCTCAAATTCCTTTAGATACCGCTCCATATTCCGCTTATCCAGCTCTGCCCGTTCCTTATCCCCTCTATCGAATACCGTGTAGGAGACATTGGCCCTCAGCCCCATTTCCTCTACCGCCCTTGCGGTGCCGTGAGGGAAGGAGTACATATCTAGGAAAGCGGTGGTACCACTCTTGATCATCTCGAGGCAAGCGAGCTTGGTGCCGACATAGACATCCTCCTCGGTCATATGTGCCTCCACTGGCCAAATCATATTATTGAGCCAGTCCATCAGGCGTAGGTCATCGCCATACCCACGGAAAAAGGTCATCGCCGCATGTGTGTGACAATTGATCAAGCCAGGGATCACCGCCATACGAGAGGCATCAATCACCTCAGCCCCAGCCTCCATTCCTTGGAGGTCGCCGATGGCTACTATCTTATTGCCCTCAATAAGAATATCCCTCCGCACCCCATCAGGGTGCAGAGGGTTTTTAATAAATAGCTTACTCATTGTGTCCGTATCTTGCGTAGAATTCAGCCACGGTACGGATACCGATATGGAAGTTGTAGAGAGGGAAGTTTTCATTTGGTGAGTGGATAGCATCGCTGCCAAGTCCAAAGCCCATCAAGATACTCTTCACTCCTAGCACCCGCTCAAAGGTAGCGATGATTGGGATACTTCCACCCGAGCGAACGGCTAGTGGCTTCTTGCCGAAAGTAGCCTCATAAGCCTCCTCAGCCACCTTGTAGATAGGTAGGTCACTTGGGCATAGGTATGGGGTACCACCGTGTAGATACTCCACTTTCACCTCTACATGATCGGGAGTTAGCTTATGAACATAGTCGATAAAGGCTTGTGCAATCTTCTTCTCATCTTGATTTGCTACCAGACGGGTAGAGACCTTAGCAAAAGCCTTGCTAGGAAGGATGGTCTTGGCACCTTCGCCTTGGTATCCACCCCAGATGCCACAAAGGTCAAAGCTAGGACGGCTGCCAGTACGCTCTAGGGTATGGTATCCCTCCTCGCCATATAGCTCCTTCACCTTTATCCCGGCCTTGTAAGCTGCTTCGTCAAATGGGATTCTCTTAGTCATCTCCCTATCGGCCTCGGTCAGCTCTACCACATCATCGTAGAAGCCAGGGATAGTGATACGTCCCTTTTCATCCTGCATCTTAGCGATCAGCTTGCACAGCTCATTGAGAGGATTACCCACGGCACCGCCATAGATACCCGAGTGGAGGTCGTGGCTAGGCCCCGTCATCTCTATCTGCCAGTAGCAAAGGCCACGCAGACCAGTCGTCATTGATGGGTTCTCAACACTCAGCATACCGGTATCGCTCACAAGGATATGGTCGCTCTTCAATAGCTCCTTATGCTCTTGGCAGAAGGCCTCAAGGCTAGGCGAACCGATCTCCTCCTCGCCCTCTAGCATCACCTTCACATTGCAGCGAAGTAGATCCAACTTAATCGCTGTCTCTAATCCCTTTACCTGGCACATTGTCTGCCCCTTATCATCATCAGCCCCACGAGCATAGATGATGCCATCGCGTACCTCAGGCTCAAAAGCCTCCGACTTCCAGAGCTCTAGTGGCTCGGGTGGCATCACATCGTAATGGCCATATACTAGCACGGTAGGGAAGGAGGGGTCGAGTAGCTTCTCGGCATACACCACAGGGTTGCCCTTAGTCGGCATCACCTCCGCCTTGTCCATACCACTCTTCAGCAGTAGGTCGCGCCAATGCTCGGCACAGCGGATCATATCAGGCTTGTGCTTGCTCTGCGAACTTACCGATGGGATACGAATGAGCTCAAATAGCTCCTCTAGGAATCTCCCTTTATTCTCCTCTACAAATTGATCAATCTTCGGATTGGATTTACTCATAGTAAATGGTCTCTCTTTAGTTTGGTTATTAAAATACTATCTACCTCAAAGATACCTATTTTCTGCCAAACTTTAGCCACCTCGCCGAAACAAGAAAGGGGGGGTTACTTGAAGTAGCCCCAAAGCGGATCGTCGGTGGGGTAGGGAGCGACCACAGAGATTGCTTCGCCCGAGACGGGGTGTGTGAAGCTCACCTCTCTAGCGTGAAGCGAGATTGAGCCGTCGGGATTACTCCGCTTGGCACCATACTTTAGGTCGCCCCGAATGGTGCAGCCGATGCCACTGAGCTGAGCACGTATCTGATGATGCCGCCCCGTCTCCAGTCGTACCTCGAGGAGCGTATATCGATCGCTCTCGCCAATCACTCGGTAGTGCAGGCGTGCCTCCTTGGCACCCTTGGTACCAGTGGCAACGATATAAGACTTATTTTGCTTAGGATTCTTCTTGAGCCAATGCACCAGCGTCCCCTCTGGTGCCTTTGGGGGTTGCTCCACAATGGCGTGGTACACCTTCTCCACCTTGTCGTCGTGAAAGAGCCGATTCATTCTGGAGAGCGCCTTAGAGGTTTTGGCAAAGACCACTACTCCGCTCACTGGCCGATCGAGACGGTGAACCACTCCGAGGAAGACATTCCCCGGCTTTTGGTATTTCTCCTTGAGGTATAGCTTCACCTTTTCGGGCAAAGGGACGTCTCCGGTACTATCGCCCTGAGTGATCTCCCCTGCTCGTTTGCTAATAATGATCAGGTGGTTATCCTCGTAAAGCACCTCGAATGCTGCCATTATGCTTTTCGCTTCCAGGTGGTAAAGGAGTAGGGGAAAGCGTTACGCTCATCCGCCTCATGGGGCTCATTTTGTGTGCACTCCCAAAGGTCGATGTCAATGTCGGGAAAGAAGGTATCTGCCTCAGGCCATTGGTGGTGAACCAGCGTCACATGTAGCTGATCGGCTAAAGCCATCCCCTGTCGGTATAGCTCTCCTCCACCGATAAGGAAGAGCTTCTCCCCCTCTGCTACCTCCATCGCCTCCTCTAGGCCATGAACCACCTCCGCTCCCTCTGCGTGGTAAGCAGTATTGCGGGTGACCACAATATTCTGTCGCCCTGGAAGTGCCCCCTTAGGGAGACTCTCAAAAGTCTTGCGTCCCATCACAATCGGATAGCCCATAGTGGTCTCCTTGAAGTGACGCAGATCGGCAGCGAGTTGCCGTCCCCATGGCATATCGCCCTTCAGTCCTATCGCCCCGTTATCCGCAATAGCGACAATAATGTGTAGCTCTGATTTCATACCGATACCTCCGCTTTGATGTGTGGATGAGGGTCGTAGCCCACGAGTTCGAAATCCTCAAACCTAAAGTCGTCAATCGCGGTCACCTCACGCACGATATTCATCTTAGGCAAAGCACGAGGCTCCCGACCCAATTGTATCCGTGCCTGCTCTAGGTGATTGAGATAAAGGTGGGCATCGCCAAGGGTGTGGACAAAGGTACCTGGCTTTAGTCCCGTAACCTTCGCCACCATCATTAATAGCAAGGCGTAGCTGGCAATGTTGAAAGGAACGCCGAGGAAAACATCGGCACTACGCTGATAGAGTTGTAGGCTGAGGCGACCCTCCGCTACGTAAAACTGAAAGAGTAGGTGGCAAGGGGGCAAGTGCATCTCCTGCAACTGCCCAACATTCCACGCACTCACGATGATCCGTCGGCTATCGGGATGATTCTTGATCGTCTCAATAGCCTCTGCCAGCTGGTCGTGCTCCTGCCCTTTGGCATCACGCCAATGACGCCACTGTGCCCCATAAATCGGACCGAGATCACCCGCTTCATCGGCCCACTCATTCCAAATCCGCACCCCATGCTCCTGTAGGTAGTGGACGTTGGTATCGCCCTTGATAAACCACAAGAGTTCGTAGATGATGCTCTTAAGGTGTAGCTTCTTAGTAGTCAGTAGTGGAAAGCCCTCCGAGAGGTCAAACCGCATCTGATACCCAAATAGGCTCTTAGTGCCGGTGCCGGTACGGTCGCTCTTCTCCACCCCTTCATCGAGGATCTTCCTCAGTAGCTCTTGGTATTGTTTCATTCGTCCTCCTCCTCTCTATGATATCCTTGTGCCACAATAGTCGTTTCGCTCCCTCCCGAGGAGACTAGTTGCACACCCTCCTCTGCATCGGTGATATAACCGATCTGCCGAACATCCTCCATCGCATCCACCAGATCCTTTAGTCCGAGTGGAATGGTAAAGAG
Source organism: Porphyromonas sp. CAG:1061 (assembly GCF_000435035.1). Lineage (NCBI taxonomy): Bacteria > Pseudomonadati > Bacteroidota > Bacteroidia > Bacteroidales > Porphyromonadaceae > Porphyromonas > Porphyromonas sp. CAG:1061. Next base: position 12,575 of record NZ_HF988916.1, read on the forward strand.
TAGCTCAAAGTCGTCTCCGCCATTCATCCCCACCAAGGTGGATGAAAGCCCCAGTTCGTCCGCCATGCCCACCGTCTCGTGGTCTATCGGAATGGTTTTTTCAAAGATGCGAGCTCCCACACCCGAGGCGTGGCAGAGCTGAAGTAGGTCGCTTGCCAAACCGTCGCGAACGCTGATCATCGCCGTCGGTTTGATGCCAGCCGCTTGTAACTGCCTTAAGATATCTAGCCGGGCAATCGGCTTCATCTGTCGCTGAAGGATGTATTCGCGCCCGTCAAACTTTGGTGCAAAGTCGGCTGTTCCGTCGAAAGCCACCTTCTCTCTAATCAATAGCTGCAACCCCATGTAGGCGGCTCCCACATTGCCGGTAAGGCAAAGGAGATCATTTTTCTCTGCGCCACTTCGGCGTAGCTCCTCCCCAATGGGCACACTGCCGAGTGCCGTCACCGCAATAGTGAGGCCTGTGTATGAACTACTCACCTCCAGCCCTACCAAGTCGATATTATATAGGGCCAAAGCATCCTTCACCCCGAGCATCAAGACATCTACATCCTCCACCTTAAACCGCTGTGAAAGGCCAAGGGAGA
>NZ_HF988916.1:13171-24304 GCF_000435035.1 Porphyromonas sp. CAG:1061
TGTGAAAGGCCAAGGGAGAGTGTTAGTTGTCGTGGCGTTCCGCCCATGCCAATGATTTCCGACACGGCCGAGGTGACTGCCTTAAAGCCTAAGTATTGAAGAGGAAAGTAGACAAGGTCGAAGTGGATGCCCTCCAGTAGCAATTGGCTCGCCACCAATTGTTGCCCTCCCGAGGTGGGGGCTACCAGTGCGGCATCGTCCGTTGGGCCAAGTAGCGTAGAGGCGTGGCGGGGTTTCTCCAGCCCCTCAATGATATGGTCGCGGAGTCCAAAGGCTCCCAACTTGCTGATCTCCATAGGTCGATTATTGCTTATGGATCCAGGCGGTGCTAAAGGCCTCCTCCTTCGTTAGCTCACGGAGGTAGGTTTGTGCCTCCTCGCTTGTCTCAAAGCTAGCGGCATAGAAGCGGTGTAGCCCACGGCTCGAAACCAGTACACCGCCCTCATCGGCAAAGCGAAGGTAGTTGCTATTTTCATTGATAAATTTATGAGCCATAGCCTCATTTGGAAGCGTTGCTACCACCACATAGTAGCGGCCTAGCTGCTCGGTCCCCTCCGTGATACGGAAGCCTTCAAAGGTCGGTACTTGTACCTCCTCCACCACTGGTGTAGGCTCCTCCTTCTGCTCCGCTACCTGCTCTGTGAGGAAACCAGCTTGGTATTGCGTTACGTTGCTAGGTGACTGTAGCTTTTGATTGGGAATGAAGATCGCCATCGCCACCATTGCAGCAGCTACTGAGCCATAACCGAGGGTCCTGAGGTTGATAGGTAGGTAGTAGATGTGCCCCTTGAGCCCTGCCCGACGCTCTGCCACTTCTGTGGTCGCTTTGGGGCGAGGTAGCATCGCTACTGGGCGTAGCCCGTAGTAGTCGATAGAGAATGGGTGGTGTGGATTGGGGATAAAGGTGAGATTCATCTCCCCTTTCGACTGTACCAACTTGCCCACTTCGCCGATCTCCACTACTCCGCTAGAGAGTAGTTGGGCTCGGAGCTCCTCAATGTCCTTCTCCATAATAGAGAGGGAGCGGCGATAGCCAAAGGAAAAGGCATCGCTGTAGCTCTTCACCAGCACCCCATCATTATCCTTCAGTGCTGCATTGAAGGAAATGCGACAGCGCCCTGGATAGATTAGCCCCTTCTGTTCATCTGCCACTGCTGGCTCGTGATGCACCAAAAAACCACCGATCCCTGGTACCACTACGCACTCCTCAGTGTAGAGAAGTTGCTCTATTTTCCTCGTTAGTCGTCTCATAATTCTACCTTATAATTCATTCTCCTATCACACAAAGATACCTATTTTTCCATAAACCGATAGTGGCGGTTGAAGGAAAAGAAGGGAAAGATCTACCAATTTTCAAGAAAAAGAGTACCTTTGTGGTAGATAATAGTATCAGATAAACTAATAAATTAAATGTTATGAAGAGAAAATTAGCCCTCGCAGTAATGGCTGTCGTAGCTCTATTTGGTCTACAAGCCAATGCTCAGAATGTAATGCAAAAAGGTACTAGCATCGTATCTGGTAGCCTTGGTATCACTAGCAGTTCGCTCCCTATCTACGCCTCTTACGACTATGGTGTGGTAGATAATCTATTCCAAAGCCCTGATGCTGCCCTCTCTGTAGGTGCCCTCGGTGGTGTGGTCCTAGGCAAGCATACTCTAGGGTATGTTGTTGGCCCTCGTGTAGCGATGCACTACCACTTTATCCCTGAGCTAGATACCTATTTCTCCTTGATGCTCGGTGCCTACGGTTACCACTACAAAGACAAGAAAGAAGGGGTGGATATTAATAAGTGGACACACGACTTTGACTGGGGTACTCACATTGGTGCTCGCTACTTCTTTACCCCAACGGTGGGTATGTTCCTTGAGCTAGGATATGGATATTCTTATGCCAATGTAGGTCTCTCCTTTAAGCTCTAATCTTTAGAGAGCACTCTGTAAACAAAAATAGGCCGAAGGGGCAATCGCCCTTTCGGCCTATGTGTTTATGAATGGTACCTGTATAAGGGAGCAAAAGTGGAGTTGCAACTAAGCGATCGGCGAGTTGCAACTAAGCAAATGACGAGATGCAACTAACCAATTGCTTAGTTGCATCTCAATTTTTGCCTTGGTAGGGAGTTGGTTATCAGTTGGTTATAAGGGGGCTGAAAACCACCTGTATTGGAGGTGGATTTGGGTGTTAGTACTTCATGGAGCGGCTGACCAGTTCCACTACGTTGTATACCCCTATGATGTCTTTTAGGTGAAGCACGATGTCGGGATATTCGGGGTTGAGGCTATGGCAGGTGATGGTGTCATTTTCGAGGTCTTGGTCGATTACTTTTTTGATGATGATGCCCTCGGAGTAGGTGGCAAAGACAAAGTAGTACCAGTTCTTACGGTGTAGACCTAGTGACCAATACTCCCGTGCCACTTCGCGACAAAGTACCTTATCCCCATCGCAAAGGGCATTGGTGGTGCCGTCGTCCATAGAGGCACCTCGGACGGTGAAAATATAGTAGCGACCTTTGTACCTGCGATCGACTGGGACGGAAAGGGTCTGCAACCCTTCAGGATCGGGGTCTCCGTATCCCGTAAGTCGCCCAGCCACTGCGGCATCAGGTATGATGGGGAAGCTCATCATCTCCGCCACTTTGTAGGGCGTTGCACTCTCTACCCCAGGCTCTTGTAGTGGCTTGATATAGACTTCCCCTCGCCCCCACAGGAGCCATTCTCTGCCATATTGAGGGAAGCGCTCGTAGATGAGCTGCATGGTATTGTTGCTGGGCCGTGTCTTATTTTGCAAAGCTCTATAGATAGTGCTAGGGTGGGTGAGACCAATCTCCTTTGCAAAGTCTTGCACGCTGTATCCCTCCTGCTCTACCACGTAGGCGACACGTTTCCAGCGAGCACCACTTGCCTCATCGGGATCCACCTCTAGCTTGGTCCTCATATTGCCGGTACCATCGTAGAGCCAGTCGCTTGAGTACTCCTTTCCATAGACCTCCAAAAAGCGGTCTAGGAAGCGATGCGACAGATACTCCGAAGCAAGGCTAAAGGCTCCTCGCACGGTGGAGATATTCATCTCCAACTTCTCAGAAAGATCGGCATAGTTTTCAATCAGATCCCTGCTGACTAGGCTCTCGTATATCTTGAGGAGCCGACGCTTGATCTGTAGCTTGTGCTTGGGGTCGATAGGTGGTTTCTGTGCCATAGAGCTGAGTGGTTACTTGAGTGGAAGTACCTCAATCCAATACCCATCTGGGTCTTGGATAAAGTAAAGACCCATCTCGTGATTTTCGAAGCAGATACAGCCCATCTCGCGGTGATACTCTCGCCATTGGTCGTAGTCGCCCTCTACACGAAGGCAGAGGTGATACTCGAGGTCGCCAAGATTGTAGGGCTCCTTGCGGTCGCGTAGCCAAGTGAGCTCTAGCGTAAAGCTGGTGGTACCGTCACCGAGGTATACTAGGATAAAGGAGCCATCTGAGGCCTCCTTTCTCCTCACCTCCTTTAGGCCAAGTGCTTGCTCATAAAAGCGGAGGCTCTTCTCGAGGTCAAAGACATTGAAGTTGAAGTGATCGAATCGGCTCTTTAACTTTATCATATAATCTGTGTTTATTTATTCATCAAATGTGGAGTCGCTCTCGTAAAGGCGGTAGCGGATACGCCACCTTGCCCGCTCAGGGTCGTAGGCATTGGAGTAGATCTCTACCCGCCCTATCTGCTGAGTGTGTGCCACATGGCTACCGATGCAGAGGCAGGTATCGTAATCGCCCACCTGCACAATGCGTACCGCCTCCGAGGAGTCGTGGGGGATGCGACTAAGGTCTACATCGTACTGCTCCGCCTCTTGGCGTGTGGTGGTGAGGTAGGTGACGGGTAGGTCTTGTCGGATTACCCTATTTACCTCCTCCTCGAGTAGCTGGGCCTCCTTATCGCCCATTGGTTGGGTGGTGTGGAAGTCTAGCCGCGACTTCTTGCGCTCCACGTGGGCATTGATGCTCCGCTCGGTATCAAAGAGACGGCACATAGCCTGATTGATGATGTGCTCAGCGGTGTGCATCGGTGGGTATTCCTCCTTATTGTGGCTATTGTATTGTGGGTCTGGCATAGCTGGTAGAGTCCTTAGAGTGCAAAGGTAAATCGACCGATGATGTAGCCATCGGCAAAGATCTCTACACGGTAGTTGCCCTCTACTAGATATTCCTCTATATCCCAGTACATAGTGAGGGTCGTTGCCTCGCCACCATACTCCACCTGTCGCTTGATAGAGTAGGGTACTTTGCCCCCTTCAAAATTGAAGTGACCGCTCTCGGCGGGCTTCTGTAGAAGTACCTCGTCGGGGGTGATGATACGCATATAGATGTCGCGGAAGCCTGGTTTGGCGGTGACATTCTTATCAATCGTAAAGCGGAATTCTAGCTGACGCATCTGCTGGATACGCTTGGTCTCCCGCCCTCTTGAATTGAGGCGCCGTACATTGAAGCTAGAGACAGAGAGCTTGCTAGCAAGGGTCACCTGCTCGGTTAGCTTCGCCTTTTCCTCCCGTAGCTGTGTCCGCTCGGAGGTCACTTGGCTTATCTGTCGCTTCACCTCTTGATTCTCTGTGCGTAGCTCGGCATTGGCTCTATTGAGGGAGTCAATCTGCACCACATAGTGCCTGAGTACTTTGCGGAGCGTCTCTAGCTCACGGCGTAGCTCCGAGATCCGTGCTGCGTTGGTACTCTTCACTGTCCGTAGCTCCTCCATCAGGCGTTGTACTTTGGCCTGCTCCGACTCTAGCTGGTGGAGGATGGAGTCGTTGCTCACCTCTATCTTGAAGCCCTCGTACTGAAGTGCCACCTCGTTGTATTGCTCTTGTAGCTCTTGCTTCTCGATCTCAGCGATATTCTGAATGTCGGTGAGTTGGCGACGCTGGCGAAGGATGGTGTAGATGCCACCCGCTATCAGGAGTGCCAGTAGGATAGCCCCTACGATAATGAGTGCTTTCTTCTTGCGTTTTGCTTCTTCTGTAGACATACTATATCAGTTTTATTTTTGGCTCCTTAGTTGTCCCCTCTTCCATTGATAGGTCACCCCATCTGGCTTTATCCATTGTCCCGCTTCGGGATATAGTTTTTGGTAAAGCGGTAGGTCGAAAGTGGTGACTTTGGTTGATAAAAGCAGCTCCGTTGGTGACCATTGATAGCTGTAAGCGAGGGTACCGACTTCCGAGAGCACCCGCTTTGTATTGTTGCGATTCAGAAGCTCAGGGTCGGTCACCAACTGAGCTAGTGGCGGGAAGCGGAAGTAGCTCGAGGTATCAAGTCGCCGCCATTGCTTATCGTAAAAGATGAGCACCGACTGCCATGGCACTACCTCACTCGTCAGTACAATACTGATCATATAGCCTCGCCACCCCTTTGGTAGCACCTTTAGCTGCATACTACTCATCTCATCCAGCTGCAGATCCAGGTAGTCTTGGGTGAGTGTGCGGATATTTGACGCTGTGCTGGTGAGGGAGTTGGGGATCTCCTTTAGGGTATAGATACGCCCCTCCTTATGGGCATCGTACTGAGCTAGTAGATCTTTCTTTCGCTCCTCGCTGAGAGTGGGCATCACGGTCTGTGGCATTGAGAGAAATAGCTGACGGATATCGACTCTCTGTGCCGTGGCAGAGAGAGCTATCAGTAGGGTCAGTAGGCTAAGGGAGAGTCGTCGCATCACTTGAGTTGATTGAGTAGGTCGAGTTTGCCTTCATCCACCAGTCGGAGGATCAGCTCTCCGAAGAGAGAGTTTTGCCATGCAAACCACTCGCGGGTGAAGTTGGTCGCATCATCCTTGTGGAAGGATTCGTGCATAAACCCAGTCCCAGCATCGGTATCGAGTAGCATCTGTAGGCAATAGGCAATCTCTGCATCGTCCTTTGAGGTGAATGCCCTCATCATAATGCTCATCGGCCACACCATATCATATCCGATGTGTGGCCCGCCGATCCCTTCGCCGGCACTCCCTTTGAAGAAAAAGGGATTCTGCTCACTCAACACAAAGCGACGTGTATTCTGATAGATAGGGTCATCCAATGCGACATCCCCTAGGTAGGGCATTGCTAGTAGACTAGGTACATTGGCATCGTCCATTAAGTAGTGGTTGCCAAAGCCATCCACCTCGTAGGCATAGATCTTGCCAAAGGTCGGGTGGTCGTAAACGGCATACTTCTGGAGTGCCTGCTCCACCTCATTGGAGAGGGCGGAACACTCCGCTGCAAGCTCAGGTAAATGGTTGACCGCGGTTAGGATCTCAGCCATCTTGCGAAGTGAGGTGACCGCCATAAAATTGCTAGGCACTAAGAACTGGAAGTGGGTGGAGTCGTCGCTTGGACGAAAGGCACTTGCGATAAGCCCTACAGGGCAAACTGGCTCGCCCCATCCGATGTTGCTCTTACCGTCAGTACTACGGTCTGTAACCCGCAGAAAGCGGTAGCTTCCTCTCCCCTCCTTGCGTTGCTGGTCACGGAAAGTGACAAGGATATTCTCCACTGCCTTTATCCAGGTCGCATCGAAGATAGAGCTATCGCCCGTCGCCTTCCAATAGGCGTAGGCGAGGCGTATTGGGTAGCAGAGAGAGTCAATCTCCCACTTCCGCTCATACACACCAGGGAGCATCTGCGTCTCATCGCTCTCCGCCCACTTTGACATGATCGGTCCATCAAGAAAGGCATTGGCAAAAGGGTCAAGGTTGATCTGCTTCAGCTGCATACGGATCACCCCCTCTATCATTTGGCGGAGGTGGTCGTCTTCACCCACATACCTCAGGTAAGGCCACACCTGCGCTCCACTATCACGGAGCCACATAGCGGCGATATCACCTGTGTAGACAAAGGTCTCGGGCAATCCCGCGTCATCTAGCCGGAAGTGCACGGTGGTATCTAGGGTGTTGGGCAGACAGTTGCCAAACATCCAGCGGAGTTTGTCGTGCGTTATTAGCTCCTGAACCCTCACGATATCACGCTCTATCACGGGCGAGGAAAAGAGACGCTCCTGCTCCTTTGGGCGCTGGCTTTTATAGTCCGTTGCTGATGCCACTGAAAAAGTAACGAGTAGCAGGCAACATATCAGTATATTCTTCTTCATCATATTACATCAATTCGATATAGTCCTCCTTCTTCAGTACTGGCTTCATCGCAATTGGGATCACCTCATCACCTCGCTTAATCTCTACTACAATATCCTCAATGATAGGTTCGTGGACGTATGGGCGGTGGCTAAAGAGGTAGGTGAAGGCACCCTTGTACTTAGGGTTCTGCATCTTCTCAGCTATCTCCTTGTACTTATCTAGTCGCCAAAACTTATTGCCGTCAAAGCCATCGCTACTAGGGAAGCGAGTCTCCTCGTCGCGGAGCAGTAGGCTCTTCTTCAGAAAGGCGTGGTACCCATCGGTCATCGCCTTTACAGAGGCCTCCAGTGGCAAGCCATTAATGGTGAGGATACGGTCGCCCGGCAATAGCCCTGCTCGCTCTGCTGGACTTCCCTTCTCCACCCAGAGGAGTCGCTGTAAATCGTCGGCATCAAGGTAGATACCGATAGAGCGATAGGTGTTTTTGTGCATGACAAAGGTAGGGTTGGAGATATAGCGTAGAAAGGGGAAGTTGGAGAGCAATAGCGGTGCAAAGTTATCGGCATAGGTCTCCACACTATAGGCACTATTGAGCCGCTCCCTTGCCTGCACACTCCAGATCAACTTCTGTTGCTTTGCATCTGAGATCTGTACCACCATCGTCAGTAGGTGCGACCCTGTGAAGCTAGGCGCGTTGATGCTATGGAAAGGGTACTGCTGGATATCCCCAGTGTGTGCGTTGAAACGATAATTCTTAAGACCCTTCTCCACGTCACTCTCAGCCCCTTCACGGTAGTTGGGGTTAACGGCAAGGTCAGCTTGCACTGCCACCACCAAGTCTCCCCCCTTCTCCTGATACTTCAGACCTTTACGTACCAGCTCTTCGTAGATATTACGCTCCAGCACCGTCGGCCTACGACCCGTAGCGAAGCTAAAGCTACGATACTGTGCAAAGTCAATACGCTCGGGAGCACGGTAGTTAAAAGGCATAGTAAACCGGCGAGTAGTCACATCCTCCACACTATACATATTGAAAGCCCGAGCCAACATCGCTTCCGAGATCGCCTGTGCGGGGACGCAATGTTTGCGGATAGTGATCGGCTTCTTGCGGTACCCGAAATTGGTCACTTGTAGCTGCACACTTCCCGCATTGGGATCTAGGAGCACACGATTGATCTCCTCTTCGCTCATCTCCTGTGTATTGACCCCATTGATGGTCTCAATAATATCCCCAGGTTTTAGCCCCGCTTTGGCAGCAGGTTGATCGGGTACCACCTCCACTACTACCGCATAGGAGTCGCCCCAATTCGCCTGATAACTGATCTGATATAGTAGCCCTACTTCACACCGACTACTCTGTACACCCACCTTCTGAGCCATCACTGAGAGGGCACTCAGTAGGCAAAGGGCAGTCATTATAGTTATTCTCTTCATTGCTCTAGTCATTTTCAATAAGTTACTGATACCTCAAAGATACTAATTTTCAGCCACATTACGGAGTAAAAATGGGCCTTAGTTAGATGTAGATAAAGTATCCAGCGATACCGCCGAGGATAATCACGAGGATAGGGTGGATCCACCTCATCACCACTGCCACAAAGGCTAGGAGGAAGAGGATCACACTAGTAAGGTCCACGAAGTTTTCTTTATTCAGAAGAAGCAAAAAGGCTGCTCCAATCAGTCCAACAGCGGCAGGGCGGATCCCCACAAAGAGAGCGTTGAAGTGCCGATTATTCTGAATGCGTGCAAAGGAGACGGAGATGAGCAGCACCAGCACAAAAGAGGGGATCATCACCGAGACGGTGGCAGCAACAGAGCCCCACACAGAGCCGGTAACGGTATAGCCTATATAGGTGGCGCTATTGATACCTATAGGGCCAGGGGTCATCTGCGAGACCGCCACAATGTCGGTAAACTCTTGCATCGTGAGCCAACCATAGTTGGTCACCACCTCCTCCTGAATTAGGGAGAGCATCGCATACCCTCCACCAAAGCCTACCAAACCAATCTTGAGGTAGACCAAAATAAGCTGTAGGTAGATCATTTCTCCTCACCTCCTTTCGACCGAACTATATATATGGTGTAGAACCAGCCCAAAAAGGCCGAAATAAAAATCACCGCTACAGGGCTCACCCCCAGTAACCAGATGCTCAGCGCCACTACAATAGGGATCCACACCCACTTCCATCCAAGTCCCAAAGCCTGCCATACCGTGATGGTAGGGGCGGCAATGAGGGCAACCACTACTGGGCGTATCCCTTTGAAGATCGCCTCCACCGTGGGGTTGTCCTTCACATCACTGGCAAACATCGCCAGCAACAAAATGATCACAAAGCTCGGCATGGTACCGAAAAAAGCACAGACCAGCGCCCCCAAGAAGCCCTGAATGCGGTACCCCACAAAGATAGCAATATTCACCGCCAAGATTCCTGGAAGTGACTGCGCCATTGCAAAGAGGTCAATAAATTCTTTATCTTCTAGCCAACCATACTTATCCACTACTTCGGTGCGGATCAATTGGATCATAGCCTGACCGCCCCCAAAGGTAAAGCCACCAATGAGGAAAAAGGTCTTCGCCATCTGCAATAACTGGCGCCAATCGCGTCGCTTCTGTAGCCCTTTCTCTTTCATATCTACAAAGATACCATTTTAACTCTCTCCCCTTCCCAATAAATTCCGTAGCTAGGTGAGGGAGATGTGGGTGACTTGATCGGGGGAAACCGTCTCCTGCATAAAGTAGTCGGCCATGGTGGCAAAGCGGTGGTCGGCCTCGGTAGTGGCGTAGCGGGCCTCGCCGTTGGTGGTGAGTCGCTCCTCCATCTCTGGGTGTCGCCGTAGGTAGTCGAGGAGAGAGTGTGCCACGATCTCGCCCTGGGCGATTACTTGGATCTCCTTGGGGAGAGCTTGCTCTATTCTGGGAAGCAGAAGCGGGTAGTGAGTGCAGGCGAGGATCAGTGCCTCCATTTTTGGTGCTGCACTCTGGAGAAGCGAGAGGTCACGCTGAATAAAGTAATTGACCCCCACATTGTCATCAATCTCACCCCGCTCCACAAGGGCCGCCCAAAGGGGCGTTGCCTTTTGTACTAGGTGGGCGTTGGGAGCATACTTCTCCATCTCAATCTGATAGGAGTGGCTCGCAACGGTTGCTTCTGTTGCTACCAGTCCCACCTGCATCGGTTGTTGCTCAGTACATCGGCCGAGGTACTCCACCGTCGGACGTATCACCCCAAGGATTCGCCGTGTAGGGTCGGAACTATTGGGAAGGTCACACATCTGCAACTGCCGGAGGGCTCGTGCCGAAGCGGTATTGCAAGCTAGGATCACTAGCGGACACCCTTGGCTAAATAGATAAGCGACCCCTTGGCGAGTGTAGCGGTAGATTAGCTCAAAGGAGTGCGACCCATAGGGGGCACGAGCATTATCCCCGAGGTAGAGGTAGTCGTATTGGGGCAACCACTTACGTAGCTCCCCAAGCACGGTCAGCCCTCCATATCCCGAGTCAAAGACCCCTATGGCACCTTTGCCCCGCAACATCAGGGGTTAATAATGATTTCGCGTCCGAAAGGAGACAAAGCCACCTTTGCCATCTTGAAGTGCTTAGTCCCCCATGGTATACCTACAATGGTGATACAAAGGAGCAGCCCTATTGCTACGTGGGTAATAGCAATCCAGATGCCCGCAAATATTGCCCAAAGGATATTGCCAAGAAGCCCAATAGGATTGCGGCTAGAGGGCGTTACCTCGCTCCCAAAGGGGAAGAGCATTACCATTCCTAGTTTGAAGGATTGCAGACCGAGTGGAATACCAATGATGGTGACGCAAAAGATCAATCCTGCGGTGAAGTACTCCAAGGCCGAAGCCAATCCGCCACAGATCCACCAAACAATGTTGAGAAGTAGATTAACCATATTCCTAATATATATAGTGTGTAACTAACTAAATAAATCGCCCGCCCTCGGGAAAGCTATTGCCGAGGAGGTAATCATGGATAGTGGTGCGTCGCTTATTAGGAAATTGCACCTCCCACAGCTCCACAGCCCCTTCAGTGCACTGCACC
>NZ_HF988916.1:24354-25908 GCF_000435035.1 Porphyromonas sp. CAG:1061
CACCCGATACTCCCCGGGCTGTAGCCCTTGTAGCGAAGGGCAAGGGGTTGCCTTGAAGACCTTGATCTCCTCCTCCCCCAGTGTAGCAATCGCCGAGGGGTAGGGGCTCATAGCCCTAATCCGTAGAGCTATAGCGTGTGCCGATTCTTGCTGAAAGCTGAGGAGCCGGTCCTCCTTAAATATCTTCGTGGCATAGCGAAGCCCCTCCACCTTTGGTTGAGGCTTAGGGGAGAGCGTCCCTTGTTCCAGCCCCTGTATAGTTTTAAAGGTCACCTCCGCACCCAGTTGCATCAACTTATCGTGGAGCGAGCCCCCTGTCTCCTCGATAGTGATGGCAATCTTTTCTTGTAGCAAAATATTGCCCTCATCAATGCCCTCATTCAGGAGAAAGGTAGTCACTCCCGTCTCCTTCTCGTCATTGAGGATCGCATGCTGAATAGGTGCCGCACCTCGATACTGCGGGAGTAGAGAGGCGTGGAGGTTAAACGTCCCCAAGCGGGGCATCGCCCACACCTCACGGGGGAGCATCCTAAAGGCAATCACAATAAATAGGTCGGCACCGAGTGCCTTGAGCTCGGCATGAAACCCTTCGTCACGTAAGTTCTCAGGCTGTAGGATAGGCACGTTAGGGCAATACTTCATCGCCACCTCCTTCACTGCCGAAGGACGTAGCTTATGCCCTCGCCCAGCCGGCTTATCGGGATTGGTCACCACTCCTACCACCTCTGCCCCTTGCTCAAGGATATACTGTAGGATATAGCTGGCAAAGTCGGGAGTTCCGAAATATACTATCTTCATCTTATTCTTAATCTCCTCCAAAGTTATCATTCAGTACCTCGCGGTATTGGTTGAATATCTGCGACTTAGAGACAAAGCCGAGATACTTCCCCTCCTCATCCTCCACAGGGAGGTTCCAAGCCCTCGTATCATCAAAGAGCTTCATCACCTCATCCATACTCATCCCCACCACCACACGTGCTTCGGGCGAAACCATAAAGGTCGCCACCTTGAAGCGGTCGTAGAGCTCGGGTCGGAACATGATGTTGCGGATATTATCCAGTAGCACCATCCCCACCATACGTCCCTTGTCATTCACCACTGGGAAAATATTGCGCTTACTCTCGCCAAAGATACGCACCGTATCGCCCAGCGTCATGTCGGGCGAAAGGATGCTAAAGTCGTTTTCAATCACGTGATCCACCTGCATCAGCGTCATCACCGCCTTATCCTTATTGTGCGTCAGCAGTTTCCCCTCCTCCGCCAACCGTAGCGAGTAGATACTGTGGGGTAGGAAGAGTTTGATCGTACCATAGGCAGTGGTGGAGACCACCAGAAGGGGGAGAAATAGATTGTACCCACCTGTCAGCTCAGCGATGAGGAAGGTACCCGTCAGCGGGGCATGCATCACCCCTGCCATTACCCCCGCCATGCCCATGAGGGCAAAGTTGTCGGTAGGGAGGTAGATATTGAGACCCGAGATATTCATTACATAGCTAAAGGCAAAGCCCACCAGTGCACCCACAAAGAGACTAGGTGCAAAGACACCACCGGCTC
>NZ_HF988916.1:25922-27501 GCF_000435035.1 Porphyromonas sp. CAG:1061
CAAAGACACCACCGGCTCCACCACCCGCATTGGTCGCCACCGTGGCAAAAACCTTTGCCAGTACCGCTAATGTCAAGAAGAGGGGAAGTGCCCACGTGGTGCCGGTCAACTTCTCAAAGAAAGAGCCTTGCATCACCCGCTGTGGCTCGGCACTAATCAGCGTGCTGATAGAGTTATACCCCTCACCGTAGAGTGGGGGAAGCAAAAATATCAGCGTGCTGAGGATCGCCGCGCAGACCAGAAACCTCTCCCAATAGTGTGTCATCCCTTTCAGCTTGCGCTCCAGCCCAAAGGAGATCTTGGTGAAGTAGAGCGAGGCGAGTCCGCAAAGAGCTCCTAGTACGATCACCCATGGCATCCTACCGAGTGTAAAAGCCTCTGTCGCTTCGTAGGCAAACTGTGCCTCGGTACCAAAGATCAGGTAAGAGAAAGAGGCAGCGGTTACCGAGGAGATAAGTAGCGGTAGTACAGAGGTGAGGGTGAGGTCCATCAGCAGCACCTCCACCACAAAGATAAGTCCCGTGATCGGTGCCTTGAATATCCCCGCTACCGCCCCCGCAGCACCGCACCCCAAGAGGAGCATTAGGTTTTTATGCTCTAGGTGAAAAAAGCGACCGATGTTGCTCCCGATCGCCGAGCCAGTCATCACAATAGGCGACTCTGCACCTACCGAACCACCCATACCAATGGTGATAGAAGAGGCGACAATAGAGCTCCACATATTGTGTGGCTTCAGCCGACTCTTACGCTGGCTAAGGGCATAGAGAATCTTGGTGACGCCGTGGCTGATATCATCACGCACAATGTACTTCACAAAGAGGTAGGTAACGAAGACACCCACCACCGGCGTGATCAGGTAACCGATATAGAGGTCGTCGACCTCGGAGAAGGACGCTGCGTGGTCCGCAATCCAATGGATCGACCCCTTTAGGATCGCAGCTGCAAAGGAGCAGAGCACCCCAATCACGAAGGCAAGTATCAGGATAAAGATCTGCTCTGGAATGTGCTTTTCGCGCCACTCCAAAATCTTTAGCACCGATTTATGCTCCTTGCTCATCCTATCTTAGTACCTTGAATTGTCCATCCACCTCCAGCTTGATAATGCTCGAGGCAGTGGCAGGCCTCCTATCGCCTTGTCGATATTTCACTACATAGTCCACCCCTTCGAGTATCTCTTGAGAGATCTCTCCGAAGTGTGCCGGACTAGGTGCTCCCGATACATTGGCAGAGGTGCTCACAATTGGCTTCTTAAATCTTAGGCAAAGATCCCTACAGAAGGGCTCACGCTCCACCACTCGGATCCCCGCACTCCCATCCTCTGCCAAAAGGTTGGGTGCCAATCCATGCACCCCAGGGTAGATCACCGTGAGTGGGGTAGGGCTTGCCTCAATCAGGTCGTAAGCGATCTCAGGCACCTCCTTCATAAGCCCTTGCAGCTTGGCAGAGCTATCTACAATAGAGATCAGTGCCTTGGCACTTGCTCGGTGCTTTAGTTCAAAGACCTTCCGCACCGCCTCCTCGTTTGTCGCATCACAACCAATGCCCCAAATCGTATCGGTAGGGTAAAGGATCACCCCAC
>NZ_HF988917.1:0-15229 GCF_000435035.1 Porphyromonas sp. CAG:1061
CGACAGCCTTGCCTTAATTCTTTCTTGGTCAATCTTTGTTGTTTATGGAAAGCAAAGCGAAAAAAATAAGTACTTTTGCAGTTCAAAGAGGCATTCTGCCTTACACACTTTTTGGGTTACTACCTTGGTGTCTACTATTTCAGGAGAGGAGAGTCGTTCGGTGCTTGGCGATGTCTGCTTAATATCCGTGGTATATTCCGTTTGCTGTGCCATTGAAGTATTGCGAATCGGGAAGTTTATGGAAGAAAATATTGAATTCCTTGCTTTTTCGGTTTATTTTATGTTACTTTGTAATTGAAAAATTAGGGATAATAATACCCATTTGCTCTTGGGAGTGTTATTGCTATCCTTGAGCGTCAACCCAAATGGCGTAAACCCTAGTAGTTATAATATTGGTAGACGACTAAAAGCCTACAAAATGCACATCGTTCGATGATTATGAAAGAAAAGAGAGAGAAGCTATTTAGCGAATTTCCTCCAGTCTCAAATGAAGAGTGGATGGAGGTGGTCACTAGAGACCTTAAGGGAGCTCCCTTCGAGAAGAAGCTAGTTTGGCGTACGAAGGAGGGCTTTAACGTTCAGCCATTTTATAGGGCTGAGGATATTGAGCATCTTCCTACCAAGGATGTATTGCCTGGTCAGTTCCCTTATGTAAGGGGTACTAAGGCCGATAATAATTGGCTCGTAAGGCAGGATATCGCTGTACAAGGAGATATCAAGCAGCTGAATACCAATATCAAGTGTGTGATGGAGCGTGGTGCGAATAGTCTTGGCCTCCACTTTGTTGATGAGTGCGTCAATGCAGCTACTATCCAAGAGATGCTTGCGGGGATCGACCTTGATAAGCTGGAGATTAACCTCTATGCTCGTCGTGACCTGACTGTGCAACTTATTGAAGCAACGAAGGAGGCACTTAAGGCTCTTGGGGCAGATCTTGGTAAGGTAAGAGGTTCATTTGGCTTCAATCCATTTAGGCATACTTTGGGTGCTGGCGTACGTTGGTCGGAGTGGGTAGAGACATCTGTGGAGGTTCTGAAGGCAGCAGAGCCATTGACACAGTTTACATGTCTTTCTTTCCAGAGTGTCGACCTCGTGAATGCTGGGGCCTATATTTACCAAGAGATTGGCTATGCTTTAGCAGCTGGTGCAGATATGCTCGCTAAGGTGAGTGAAAAGAGTGGTAAGAGCATTAGCGAAGTAGCTGAGCGTATCCGCTTTGAGATGGGTATTGGCTCTAACTACTTTATGGAGATAGCTAAGTTTAGAGCTATTCGTTGGCTCTGGGCTTTGATTGTTCGTAGTAATGACGAAAAGGCTTCAGATAGAGCAACTAAGGCGGTGGTTCATGCTGAGACCAGTAGGTGGAATAAGACGATTTACGATGCTTACGTTAACCTCCTTCGTTCAATGACTGAGACGATGAGTGCCACCATTGCAGGTGTTCACTCTGTAACGGTAAATCCTTTTGATAAGCACTACAATCCTAAGGGTAGTGACTTCTCACGTCGTATCGCTCGTAATCAGCAATTGCTACTTAAGGAGGAGAGCCACTTTGATAAGGTGGTAGACCCTGCTGGAGGTTCCTATTATATTGAGCACCTCACGCAAGCTATTGCTGAGCAAGGCTGGAAGCTATTCTTGGAGGTTGAGGAGCAAGGTGGTTTTGCTAAGCTTGCCAATGAGGGTAAGGTGCAGGAGGCCGTGAATGCTTCTAACGAGGCACGCCACAAGGCTGTGGCAACTCGTAGAGAGAACCTCTTGGGTACTAATATATTCCCTAACTTTACCGAGACTGCTACCGAGGAGACAAGAGCTATTGACAATAGCAAGGTAGAGGGTAAAGAGATTACAGCCCTTGATAAGCGCCGTGGTGCTTCCGACTTTGAGGAGCTAAGACTTGCTACCGAAGCAAGTGACAAGACTCCAAAGGTATTTATGCTTACCATCGGTAATCTAGCAATGAGGTTGGCTCGCTCTCAATTTAGCTCCAACTTCTTTGGAGTAGCTGGGTACAAGCTGATCGACAATCTAGGGTTCGAGACAGTACAAGAGGGTGTGGATGCAGCTCGTAAGGCAGGGGCTGACATCGTGGTACTCTGCTCAAGTGATGATGAGTATGCAGAGTATGGACCTCAAGCTCTTGAGGCTTTGAAGGGCGAGATGCCTCTAGTGATTGCTGGAGCTCCTGCCTGCATGGAAGAGCTTCAGGCAAAGGGTATTGAGCATTTTGTACACGTCAAGGCCAATGTGCTGGAGACGATGCAGAAGTTCAACGAACTGATGGGCATCAAACCAAGAAGTAGCAAGTAAGAGGAAAGGGAAATAAAAGATATGAAACCAAATTATAAAGATATAGATATCCTCAAAGGAGGATGGTCACAGCCCAGTGTCGCAGAGTTTAATAAAGCCAATCATATTGATTACGACTGGACTACTCCTGAGCTGATCAATGTAAAGGGAGCCTATACAAAGGAAGACTTGGAAGGGATGGAGCACCTGCACTATGCTGCTGGTGTAGTACCTAATCTTCGTGGCCCTTATAGCACGATGTACGCGATGCGTCCTTGGACAATTCGTCAGTATGCGGGATTCTCTACTGCTGAGGAGTCTAATGCATTTTATCGTCGTAACCTTGCATCTGGTCAGAAGGGCCTTTCTGTAGCCTTTGACCTCCCAACTCACCGTGGCTATAATGCCGATAACGAGCGTGTTGAGGGTGATGTGGGTAAGGCTGGAGTTTCTATTTGCTCTATTGAGGATATGAAGGTGCTTTTCGATGGTATTCCATTGAATAAGATGTCGGTATCTATGACGATGAATGGAGCCGTGCTTCCTATCCTAGCTTTTTATATCGTTGCAGGTCTAGAGCAGGGCGCTAAGCAGGAGGAGATGGCTGGTACTATTCAGAATGATATCCTTAAGGAGTTCATGGTGCGTAATACTTACATCTATCCACCAGAGTTTAGTATGCGTATCATTGCCGATATCTTTGAGTACACCTCTCAGAATATGCCTAAGTTCAACTCTATCTCTATCTCTGGTTACCACATGCAGGAGGCCGGTGCAACAGCAGATATCGAGATGGCATATACTCTAGCCGATGGACTTGAGTATGTGAGAGCTGGTATCAAGGCGGGTATGGACATTGATAAGTTTGCTCCACGTCTGTCATTCTTCTGGGCGATTGGTATGAATCACTTTATGGAGATTGCCAAGATGAGGGCGGCTCGTATGCTTTGGGCTAAAATCACCAAGAGCCTTGGAGCAAAGAATCCTAAGTCTATGGCTCTTCGTACTCACTGCCAGACCTCTGGTTGGAGCTTGACAGAGCAAGACCCATTCAACAACGTTGGTCGTACTTGTATTGAGGCGATGGGTGCTGCACTCGGACATACTCAGTCACTACATACCAACGCTCTTGACGAGGCAATTGCACTTCCAACCGATTTCTCAGCTCGTATCGCACGTAATACTCAGATCTATATCCAAAATGAGACTGAGGTATGTCGTGAGGTAGACCCATGGGCAGGCTCATACTATGTTGAGAGTCTTACCGATGAGTTGGTACACAAGGCATGGGAGCATATCCAGGAGATTGAGAGCTTGGGTGGTATGGCTAAGGCAATCGAGAGCGGTCTGCCTAAGATGCGTATTGAGGAGGCCGCTGCTCGTACACAGGCACGTATTGACTCTCGCAATCAGGTGATTATCGGAGTGAATAAGTATCGCCTTGAGAAGGAAGACCCTATCGATATCCTCGAGGTGGATAATACCGCCGTTCGTACACAGCAGGTAGAGCGTCTGCAGGAGCTTCGTGGTGAGCGCGACGAAGAGGCTGTGAAGAAGGCACTCGCCGATATCACAGAGGCGGTTCGCACTAAGACTGGTAACCTACTTGAACTAGCTGTGAAAGCGGCTCAGGCAAGGGCTTCACTAGGAGAGATTTCCGACGCTTGCGAGGAGGTCGTAGGGCGTTATAAAGCAATTATTCGTACTATTTCAGGCGTGTACTCATCAGAAACAAATAATGATCCAGACTTCCAGGAGGCAACTCGCCTTGTGGAGCAGTTTGCAAAGAAAGAAGGACGTCAGCCACGTATTATGATTGCCAAAATGGGCCAGGATGGTCACGATCGTGGTGCTAAGGTAGTGGCTACTGGATATGCCGATGTGGGCTTCGACGTAGATATGGGTCCTCTATTCCAGACCCCAGCAGAGTCTGCAAGGCAGGCTGTGGAGAATGACGTCAATATCCTAGGTGTCTCTTCACTTGCAGCCGGTCACAAGACACTTGTGCCACAAGTGATCGAGGAGCTCAAGAAGCTAGGCCGTGAGGATATCATCGTCATCGCTGGTGGTGTGATTCCAGCACAGGATTACGACTTCCTCTACAAGGCTGGTGTGGCAGCTATCTTCGGGCCAGGTACTTCTGTCTCCAAGGCAGCTATTGAATTGATGAAGATACTCCTAGCTGAGTAACTTCCTCCACACATACATAATGAAAAGGGTTCCGATTATCCAATCGGAACCCTTTTGTTTTGCCCCATTCCCACCACATCACCATCCCAGTGACTGCTGATGAATGCAGTAAAATGATTATATTTGTAAAGAGAGAAAGACCAATTATTACGTGAGATAGGTAGCAATCAACACTATGGAGCAAGCGAAAGATAATCAGATTATCATATATAATACTGATGATGGTAAAGCGAGTGTAATCCTCTATGCAAAGGACGGAAACATCTGGATGAACCAAAATCAGATGGCAGAACTTTTTTCCACCTCTAAACAGACCATTAGTTATCACGTAGCAAACATATTGGAGGAGAGTGAGTTAGATGCAAATTCAGTTGTCAAAGATTATTTGACAACTGCTTCTGATGGCAAGAATTATCAGGTAACTTTCTATGCCCTTGATATGATTTTAGCTATAGGCTTTCGAGTGAGAAGCAAAAGGGGAACGCAGTTTCGGAAGTGTCAGCGACTTCTCAAAGAGAAGGTCACATGTCCAATTATTAGGTGAATTTAGGGCAATGAGGAGAGCAGAGTGTCGCCAAAAGAATAAAGCCAGATGAGTAACAATTTAGAGACAATAGGGCAAAAAGATATCTATCATTTGAGTTTTCCTGAAGCCAAGAGTGTAGTGGTTTGTGGGGATATTCATGGAGACTTTAATGGAATGATAGGAAAGCTATGTTTGCAGTATCAATTGGAGAACACGCTTCTAATTGTTGCTGGAGACTGTGGCTTTGGGTTTAATGAAATAGGCTACTATAAGGAAGTGGCTAAGCGTCATCGTAAGCCACTGAATGATAGCAATAATTGGGTCGTTTTTGTACGAGGTAATCACGACAATCCAGCTTACTTTGATGGAAAGGCCATCAACCACAAGCGATTTATCGCTGTGCCAGACTACTCTATTATTCAGGCGGCTGGACTTACGATCCTATGTGTAGGAGGTGCCATCTCTATAGATAGACAGTACAGAATAAAGGCATGGCAGCAAAATAAGGGGCGTTTCCCCGCACCAAGTGATCAAGACCCTTTAGAGCCTAACTATTATTGGGAAAATGAATCTCCTATCCTAGATACTGAAAAGCTATCGGTAATAGGAGAGAAATTCAAAGTAGATGCCGTCATTACCCATACAGCTCCCTCATTTTGTGAGCTACAAAGCAAGCTAGGTCTTGCGTCGTGGTGCTTAAAGGACGAAAACCTAATGGAAGATGTGAATGTCGAGAGAGCTACAATGGATCAATTATATCAATGCCTTAAAGATGCCAATCACCCCATCTCCTACTGGTGCTATGGTCACTTCCACCAGAGCTGGCACCAAAACATCAGTGGCACCTTCTTCAAGCTACTCGACATTCTCGAGTTCCACCAACTTAGATGAGAGTGTTGCTCTATCTAGATGGTTTTTATTCTATTGTCTACTTGTGTATCAGCCTTATGGTAATTGGTGGTGAGGAGGGGCTTCTTTGGTGAAAAAGTGGTACCTTTGGCGATGGTTTTGGTAGCAGTATTTGAGGATGAGTAATTGGTCTAAAGGGGGGTGGCTCTTTCGGAGCTTTTTAGTCTGTTTGCTGGCAATTGGATTGGCCTACTTGATCTCTTTCGCTTTGAATAAGGTGAATGGAGAGGTTAAGGTATTTAATCCATTGGGCGATTTGTTTTCTAAGTCGAAGGGGGCAGAAGAAGCCATCGGCTCAAATGCGGATATCGACTTGTCTATTCCTAGTCCGGATAGTGAAGATCATTTTGATGAGACTTCCTTTATGAGTGATTCTATTCCTTCGCCTAACGATAGTGAGGAGATAAGCCCTTTGGTAGAGGAGCCAGGTGATAGTCTTTCTATACTGGTGGATTACACTCCAAATTGTGATGGTATTACTCGCCTTCGCGAGTGGCTTGAGGATTCTGGGACTACTCCTTTACACATTGCTTTCTTTTCCGATTCTTTTACTGAGGGCGATATATTGGTAGCCGACCTTCGGCGTATGCTCCAGCAGAAGTACGGCGGAAAGGGGGTGGGGTACCTTCCTTTGACTTCTCCAACGGCACGTTTCCGGACCTCAATCAAGCATCGCTTTAGTGGACAATGGAAAGCTCATACTCTATTGGAGAAGGGGGTGTATACTGCATCAGGTCAGTATGACCACCTCTCAGGCAGTGGAGAAGTAACTTTTAAGATGCGTTCTTCAGTAGATCGGGTGGCATTGCTTTACCAAAGCAAATCGGCCTCAGTGTTGACTGCTACTTTTAATGATACCATTGTCTCTTCACATGATTTGAGTGCTACAGCTGATGGTACTTTGGCTCTATGGGAAGAACGAGGGCAAAATATCTCTTCTCTCAATCTCAGTGTACAGAGCGATGATATAGATATTCACGGCATTTACTTGGACGGATCTTCGGGAGTCTCCGTAGATAATATGAGTCGAAGAGGTGCTTCTGGTGGTGAGTTGACTCGCCTGAGTGACGCTCTCTGCAGTGAGATGAGCGAGGTGAGGGATTACCGATTCATTATTCTTTCGTTTGGGCTAAATGCACTTTCTACCGAGGAAAATGGCGATGATTACTACTGGTATTATAGGAAGATGAAGAAGAGTCTGGAGCATATCAAGGCACTCTATCCTGATGCAGTTGTGTTATTGCTTTCCGTTTCGGATAGAGCAACTATTGAAGAGGGTAATGTCACCACGCTTAAGGGGGTCTATAAAGTGCGCGCGATTCAAAAGAAGTTGGCTAAAGAGGAGGGTTGTTTGTACTGGGATACCTACAGGGTAATACAGGAACTTGGCGGAGTGAAGAATTTAGTAGAGAAAGGGTGGATGGCGAAGGATTATACCCATCTCAGTGGAGCTGGTGGAAGACAACTCGCTAAGCGTCTTTATCTTTCGTTGGTGGAGGAGTAGAAGATGATGAGAATTAGTAGATTTTATATGGCTTTTCTGCTGTTGTTGCTTCCATTTTGTCCAAATGTTGCAGCCCAAAACCCCTCTAAGCTTGATCTTTTGAAGGTGGAGCTCTGTACCCTACAAGCTCCCGAAGGCTATTTGGATGAATTCTGGCAACTCTGTGCTTCACCGATGAATAGTGTGACGATTCCGATTATTCATCTTGGCGATTCGCACGTACAAGGGGGCTACTTTAGTATGCCTATCCGTCAGTTTTTCGATGATTACTTTGGAATTGGTGGCTTAGGGTGGGTAGCTCCCTACCGTTTTCTGCGTAGCAATCAGCCCCAACCAGCTAAGATATCAGGCAATAAGAGTGGGTGGTCAGGGAGTTTTATCACATCACGAAAATATGTTGACTCTCCTAGCCCTACAGGTATTACCCTTACTGCAAATGGTATGAGTGAAGTAGAGATAACGGCGA
The DNA here is from genome assembly GCF_000435035.1 of Porphyromonas sp. CAG:1061. Lineage (NCBI taxonomy): Bacteria > Pseudomonadati > Bacteroidota > Bacteroidia > Bacteroidales > Porphyromonadaceae > Porphyromonas > Porphyromonas sp. CAG:1061. The sequence goes on from NZ_HF988917.1 coordinate 7,885, forward strand.
CCGACTACTTTCCGATAAAGAAGGTGGTGGTATTTCGGGACGCCTCAACACCCCCATTGTATCTCAAAGGAGATAGCCCATCGCAACGTTTATTAGCTACAGTCGAACAACCAATTGCCGATACGCTGAGACTGTATCTACCCGCCTCGTCACTGACTCTAGTAGCTCCGAAAGGGGCAAGGTGGTATGGTGCTAGTCTGGAGAATGGCTATCCTGGTCCGCTCCTACATACCATTGGCTATAATGGGGCTTTTTATAGTTCAATGAATCAACGTGGTTTTGTAGATCATTTGGAGCTACTACGTCCTCGACTACTAATCATTTCATTGGGAACAAATGATATGTTGGTTCACAGATTTTCCTCCACACAGTTTGCTAGTAATGTGAGGAGTTTTGTAGGAGCTTTGCAGAGAGCGTTGCCCACTACTGCTATTATTCTCACCTCTCCTGTTGCGGCTTTTCAAACCAAAATGGTACGTCGGGGAGTTTACCGCTGGACTCCTTCTCCTTATGCTGCTGAGGTGGCTAAGGTATTGGAGCAAGAGGCCGCCCATTTAAGGTGTGGCTATATTGATATATATTGTGCTTTTGGTGGAATAGATCGGGTGGATGAACTGCTTGTGGCTGGGATGCTCTCAAAAGATAGAGTGCACCTGACGAGAGAGGGGTATGATGAGGCGGGTAAAGCTATTGCCTATGCACTATTGAGTGATTTTAGGCGTTACTTGGAGCGTCAGAGGCCTCTCTTTTACCAAGATAAAACGAGACAAAAATAGGCTGTGACTGATTGGAGATCAACGCTATTATCCATACCCTTGTACATCATATGCTAGACTTGCTAAAATACCAGCCCGAGGCACCAATGCTCTTCAATAGTGGGCTCTTTTTGATCCTCTTCCTCTGCTTTATCCCCATTTATTATGCTCTGAGACATCGGCAGATGGCGAGGATTATCTATGTGGTGCTCTTCTCGCTCTACTTTTATTACAAGAGTAGTGGCGCGTATGCTGCTATTATCATTATCACCGCTACGGTCGATTTTCTAGTTGGTCGCCGTATCTCTTTGGCTTCGGGTCAAGGCAAAAAGTGGTGGTTGCTGGTTTCCATTGTCTTTAATCTTGGAATGCTTGGCTACTTTAAGTACACCGGCTTTCTGTACAATACTTTTGGTCCCCTTTTCTATAGTGTTGGGGAGTGGTTAGGGTGGGTGAGTACTCCCTTTGAGCCACATCAGTTTGATATCTTTCTGCCCGTTGGGATCTCCTTCTTCACCTTCCAATCAATGAGCTATGTGATTGATATCTACCGAGGAGAGATCAAGCCGCTTGGTAAGTGGGTGGACTACCTATTTTACGTCTCTTTCTTTCCCCAATTGGTGGCTGGTCCTATCGTGAGGGCGAAAGATTTTATCCCGCAGATATACCGCACTCCAGTGGTAACACGGGAGGAGTTTGGCGAAGGCCTCTATCTGATTCTTTTCGGTTTGCTCAAAAAGGGCGTTATCTCTGATTACATCAGCCTCAACTTTGTGGATAGGGTGTTTGATGCCCCATCCCTCTATACAGGCTTTGAGAATCTGATGGCGGTTTATGGCTACTCTCTCCAAATCTATTGTGACTTCTCGGGCTACTCGGATATCGCTATTGGGATAGCACTTTGGTTGGGTTTTAGATTTAACATCAACTTCAACTTCCCCTACCAATCGGCTACCATCACTGAATTTTGGCGACGGTGGCATATTTCGCTCTCCTCGTGGCTTAGAGACTACCTCTATATATCGCTCGGAGGTAATCGGAAGGGCAAGCTACGCACCTATATCAATCTACTGATTACCATGCTGCTTGGAGGATTGTGGCACGGGGCTAGCCTTAGGTTTGTCATATGGGGTGGCTTGCACGGCTTGGCACTTGCTCTGCAAAAGTGGTTGCTCTCATTTGTCGGTTTCTTACGACCTACTGGGGAGGGGATGAATCCCATCGTCCGCTTTTTCTCGGTGATACTCACCTTCCACTTTGTTGCTTTTGCCTGGATCTTCTTCCGTATGGAAAATCTGTCGGATGTCTGGGTAATGCTGGATATGATTGCCCATGAGTTCCACCCCGAGGTGGCGGGTCAATTCATAGCAGGCTATAAAGTGGTTTCCATACTTATGGCAATAGGCTTCTTAGTTCACTTTACACCTGCGGCCGTTCGTCGCAACATTCAAGGGTTTGTGACACGCCTACCTCTCGTGGGTCAGGCTATGCTATTGGCTATTGTCTTTATCATCCTTGTTCAGTTCCGCTCCATAGGCGTGCAACCTTTTATCTACTTCCAATTTTAGAGCATAGTAGGTTTCGCTATTGCGACTCCTGAGTGAGGTGCAAAATAATTGGTAAATTTGCGAGGTAAGTAAAATCATATATTTCTAAGAGTAAGAGATGTTTAATAATCTTTCGGATAGATTGGATAGAGTGATGAAAAACCTCAAGGGTGAGGGCTCTATCACAGAACTAAATATTGCCGATACCATTAAGGAGGTACGGATTGCACTTCTTGAGGCGGACGTTAACTTTGATGTCGCACGTGACTTTACCAAGAGAGTAAGGGAGAAAGCCATCGGAGAGAAGGTGCTCACAGCTGTAAAGCCAGGTGAGCTGATGGTGAAGATTGTCCATGATGAGCTGACCGCCTTGATGGGTGGAGAGACTTCGGAGCTAGTACTTGATGGAAAGCCCAACATCATATTGATGAGCGGTCTGCAAGGATCTGGTAAAACTACTTTCTCGGGTAAGTTGGCGAAGTATCTGCATGATAAACGTGGTCAGAAACCTCTGTTAGTGGCTGGCGACGTATACAGACCTGCGGCTATTGAGCAGCTCCGGGTAGTGGGCGAGCAGATTAATGTGCCTGTCTATACTGAAGAGGGTAATAAGAATCCGGTAGAGATTGCTGAGCATGCCGTTGAGAAGGCCAAAAAGGAGGGCTTCACCACAGTGATTATCGATACAGCGGGTCGTTTGGCCGTTGACGAGGTGCTGATGGAGGAGATCTCCAATATCAAAAAGGCGGTGAATCCTACTGAGATTCTATTCGTGGTGGACTCTATGACGGGTCAGGATGCCGTGAATACCGCTAAGGAGTTTAACGACCGTCTTAATTTTGATGGAGTAGTACTTACCAAGCTAGATGGCGATACCCGTGGTGGTGCAGCTCTCTCTATCCGTTCGGTAGTGGAGAAGCCCATTAAGTTTATCGGTACGGGTGAGAAACTTGATGCTCTTGATGTATTCCACCCTAAGCGTATGGCGGATCGTATCCTAGGAATGGGCGACGTGGTATCGCTCGTAGAGAGGATGCAAGACCAGTACGATGAGGAGAAGGCTAAGGAACTTGAGCGAAAGATCAAGAAGAATCAATTTGACTTCAATGACTTCCTTGAGCAGATCAAACAGATTAAAAAGATGGGTAACCTTAAGGACCTATTAGGGATGATCCCTGGGGTAGGTAAGGCGATCCGTGACCTTGATGTGGATGATGATGCTTTTAAGGGAATTGAAGCTATTATCTACTCGATGACCCCCGAGGAGCGGGAGAATCCCAAAATCATTGATGGTAATAGACGTAAGCGTATTGCAGCTGGAAGTGGTGTGGAGGTGGCACAAGTGAATCAGCTGCTGAAGCAATTTGAGCAGGCTCGCAAGGTGATGCAACTGATGGGCGGTGCAAAAGGTGGTCGGAGAGGTATGAATATGGGTGCCTTGAAGCGACAAATGGGTGGAAGGTAAGTGCCCTCAACCATTTGTAGACATCGTTTGTTGTATCAATAGAACGTGTTAATGTAAAATATCAAACTATGAATTATCAATTATTAGATGGCAAAAAGATTTCAGCTGACATGAAAGCTGAGATTGCTGCCGAGGTAAAAGAGATTGTTGCTGCTGGGCATAAGCCCCCAAAGATGGTGGCAATACTGGTGGGGCATGATGGTGGTAGCGAGACTTACGTTGCTTCTAAGATGAAAACGGGTCGCGAACTAGGCTTTGAAGATGAGCTGATTAGGTTTGAAGACAACGTGACAGAAAAAGAGCTACTTGATACTATAGATCGCTTGAATAATGATGATAGTGTGGACGGGTTTATCGTTCAACTCCCCCTTCCTAAGCATATAGATGAGCAAAAGATTATTGAGGCAATCAACCCTAATAAAGATGTCGATGGTTTCCATCCTATCAATGTGGGGAAAACGAGTATCGGGTTGCCATCTTTTGTTTCTGCCACACCAGCAGGTATCTTGGAGCTACTGAAGCGCTATAATATTGAGACAAAGGGCAAGCACTGTGTGGTGCTCGGTAGAAGTAATATCGTAGGCAAGCCAATGGCACAGCTGATGATGCTCAAGGCCTATCCAGGAGATTCGACAGTGACGGTCTGCCATAGTAGGACTAAGGATATCGCTGCGATTACTCGTGAGGCGGATATCATCATTGCTGCCCTTGGCACGCCAGAATTCCTTACCGGTGATATGGTTAAGGAGGGTGTAGTAGTGGTAGACGTAGGGACTACTCGTGTGCCCGATGCTAGTCGCAAGAGTGGATTCAAGCTCACGGGCGATGTTAAGTTCGACGAAGTGGCTCCTAAGGCCTCTTACATTACTCCTGTACCTGGTGGCGTGGGGCCTATGACCATTATCTCTCTGATGCGAAATACGCTAATTAGTGCCCGCCGTCGTAGGGGGATGGAAGCTAAGTAATTGTATTTTTCTTAAGAAAGATGGATAAGACTCCCACAGGTGACCGATTAATGTTCACCTGTGGGAGTGTATCCAAAAAAATCTTCTTCTATTTTGATAAGTGGTATATCTAGTAGCTAGATAGACACGTTTAGATACCTATTCCTTATGGCTCTATATAAATCTAGTAAAATAAAAAGTGGTTTGATCTTTGTGGTGGCAGCCGTCTTGATGACGCTGCTCTATCCTACTAAGCTAAAGTTTAAGTACGACTATAGCATTGGTCAGCCTTGGAGGTATGAAGGGGTGCTCACGGCACCCTATAGCTTCCCTGTGTATAAGAGTGACGCACAGAAAGTATTGGAGCGAGATAGTATCGAACGCACTAAAATCAATTACTTCACACTGAGTAGCTCTGTAAAACTCTCGGCGAAAAATCAAATCACCAAGGACTTTACAGAAGGCCGGCTAGGTGGCGAAGTGACCAGTGACTATATACAGTATATCCATAAGATCCTAGATGAGATATACGATAGAGGGATTCTCTCTAATGATGCGTATGACCTGCTAGCCAGTCAAGAGGGCGGTTATATCTTCGTGGTGGATGAGATGAATGTGGCAATACGTAAAGATGCCAATGATATCTTTAATGCGAGGATGGCGTATGACTATGCGATGCAAAGCGCACCTCACAACCTCAGCCCACAGGTGTTGCAGCAGATTAATATAGAGAAGTACCTCAGCAGTAACCTAGTGCTAGACCAGAATAAGACCAATCAGATGCAAAATGCAAGGTTGGCAACGGTAACGGATATAGTAGGTGAGGTACAGAAAGGAGAGCGAATAGTTGGTACAGGCGATGTGGTAACCCCCGAAATTTATCAGGTTTTGGAGGGGTATCGCACAGCTTTTGAACACGCTTCTACCACCACCGCTGAGAGCATCGTCCTTTTGATTGGTCAATTCTTCTTGATCCTCTTCTTGTTTTTAGTTCTATTCTCTTACCTTGTCGCCTTTAGGGAGGAGTTATTAAAGCAGATAAAGAACACTGTTTTCTTAGTTCTCAATGTCTCCCTGCTGGTGGCTTTGGCTTATATCCTTGTCCCCATTGAGCCTGCAGTCACCTATATGATCCCATTTAGTATCGTGGCGATACAGGTACGTGTGTTTATTGATAGCCGTACCGCTTCTATCACCCACTTAGTTACGGTGCTACTAGCTGCCTTGGTGGTGCCATCTCCTCTACAGTTTGTGGTGATTCAGCTGATTGCGGGACAAATTGTATTGGTTACTCTGAGAAACCTTTCGCAGCGCAGCGACTTGATTCGTACCAGTTTTGCCACCTTGTTTGGTATGGTTGTCTCCTACTACGCCATGCTGATTGCCCGTCAGGGAGTGCCAGAGAGTATGGATTGGAATATTCTATTCTATCTCGTGATCAACTTCATTTTCCTGATGTTTGCTTACTTGATGGTCTATGTTATTGAGCGAGTATTCGGGTATATATCTAGTATTAGCTTAGTAGAGCTGTCTGATATCAATAAACCATTATTGAGGCAATTAAGCGAGGTAGCACCAGGTACCTTCCAGCATTCACTCAATGTCTCCACTTTGGCATCTGAGGCTATTGGAGAAATCGGTGGTGATGTGCGACTTGTGAGGAGTGGGGCACTCTATCATGATATAGGGAAGATGAAAAACCCTACCTACTTTACCGAAAACCAAGGTGCTAATAACCCTCACGACCGGCTCTCTTACGATCAGAGTGCGCGCATTATTATCAAGCATGTGACCGATGGCATCGAAATGGCAGAGAAAGCCAAGCTTCCAAAGCCCATCATCGACTTTATCCGCACCCACCATGGTCTGGGGATGACTAAGTACTTCTACATCAAGTATAAAAATGAAAACCCCGATGCGGTGATTGATGAGAGTATCTTCCACTATCCAGGACCCAACCCATGGACGAAAGAACAGGGTGTGATGATGCTTGCCGATGCTGTGGAAGCCTCTTCCCGAAGTCTCAAGGAAATTACTACCGAGCAGGTACTGATAGATCATGTCAATAAGATCGTTGATGGTATCATGACCGATGGTTATCTCAAAAATACACCGCTCACTTTCCGCGATATAGAGACCACAAAGTTCGTATTTATAGATAAGCTGCGCAATATGTATCACTCTCGCATAGACTATCCCGAATTGCGTAGAAGTCCAAATACATCAGAAGATAAAAAGCCAGCTGAGGAAGTCGATAAATGAATATCCCCCACGATATATCCGATGAGGAGCTATTGAAGCTACTCACCCATCCCGATACCCTAGAGGTGGCCTTTAGCTTTTTGGTAGATCGCTACTCCCAGCAGTTGTATGCTGTGATTCGTCGTATTGTCTACCGACATGAGGAGGCCGATGATGTGCTACAGAATACCTTTGTAAAGGTCTGGCGACATATCGGTACGTTTAAGGGGCAGTCAAAGTTGAGCACTTGGCTTTATAGTATTGCCACCAATGAGGCACTTTCACATATCCGTAAGGAGAAGAAGATGCGACGGCTACCATTAACCACTGAGGAATATGACCTCACTCAGATGCTTATGAGCGACCCCTACTTTGATGGTGACCTTGCAGAGG
>NZ_HF988917.1:15298-20024 GCF_000435035.1 Porphyromonas sp. CAG:1061
AAACAAAAACTGACTTTTGAGCTTCGCTATTTTCAAGACCTCCCTTACAAGGAGATATCCGAAATTACCAACACCAGTGAAGGTGCACTCAAAGCCAATTATCACCACGCTGTGAAGAAGATCAAAAAGGCTATGGGGATTGATGAGGAGTGACCCTCCCCCCCCCCTAAAAAAGATTAAGTAGGTGATTAAACCAATCAGCGATTGGTGCATCAAACCCACAGATAGAGCAATTAATAGTTAGATAGTTGATGTGTGATGACCCCCAATTTTGAACGTAAAAATATTGAAAATGATCCTTTGCACCCATTCGTAACTCCCGAAAATTATTTTGCCACCTTCAAGGAGCGCTTGAAGCAACGAATTGAAGAGGAGGAGAAGGTACAGAGTGAGGTAAAGTCTCAAACACGTAAGTTATGGAAACCTTATGTCTATTGGTCTATAGGAGCTGCGGCCGTGTTGTTGCTTGCCGTCTCTTTGTGGACTCTATCTCCACTCCAGCAATCCACCCTCCCAGATCCAGTAGAGCTCAATGCTTATGATATGAGTGATGAAGAGTTTCAGCAGTTTTTACTAGATGATACCAACGAAGACTATTGGGGGTTCATTTATATGGAGGAGGATGATCAAAGCGTGATAAGTTCAAGGTAATGTTAGATATTATGAAGGAAAATAGATTGAGGGCATTTGTACTATTGGTGTTATTGAGTTTTACTACTCCCTCTCTACTCTTTGCAAATAACCATAGAGAACTGCTCCTTAGTTCCAGCGTGGAACAAGAGATCAGCGACCAAAGTGCGGTGCACGAGCAGTTCAAAAAGGAGCGGATCGAAGCCATCGCCAAGGCAGCAGGGCTCTCGGCAGAGGAGAAGCAGTTGGTTTCAAAAGAGCTAGATAAGTACGATGAGGTTCGCGTTTCCTCTTGGGCAGGAATACGCAAAGTGTATGATGAGATATCTAAGTTGGGAGGTAAAATTACTTCCGAACAGTATCTCGACTACTATAAAAAGATACAGGCACTCACTGAAAAGCGTCATCAGGCCTCTCAGTCTTTTATGAGTGCACTGATCAATCAGCTAACTCCCGAAAAGGCTTTTAAGGTGTATGAGGAGTACCGTAATTTCAACGCCAATACTGGTCGTAAATTACGCCACAGGTAGGTGATTGTGGGCACGAACTGCATGAAAAGATATGAAATGTATGTGGGGTAATGTGATATTATTCCAATAAAATAGTGTAATTAGGCTTCGCCTTAGGGTGAAAATGATTACCTTGCAAATGATGTTAGTATTAACAATTTAAAGTTGAGAACGTGATGAAAAAGTTGAATATGATTTTTGCAGCAATGGCTGCTATGGTGTTGATGGCTATTGCCTTTACTTCATGTAACCAAGATCCTGCTGATGCGGATCTGTTTGTTGGCAGGTACGAAGGTACTGCGAGCTATGCTTCTACCAAGGATGGTCTTAACCTCGCTGTTGGTGAAAAGGTGACTATTACTGTGGTTAAGGTGGGGGATACTTATACCTTCCGCTTCAGCTCAAAGAATATCCCTACACTCTCTGGAGTAAAGATGGAAAAGGGTGAAAATACGCTTGTGACACTTAGTTCCGATGAGGCTGGAGTAATCAGAATCGATGCAGAGAAGCTCACCATCGCTGCTTATACAACTAAGGAGGGATCCTGGACAGCTAACGCTACTCGAAAGTAAGGCTATCAGACCTTAAATAATAAAGGCTCGTCTCACAATTGTGGAACGAGCCTTTTATGTTGATCCCATGCTCCAAAGTGGAAACTCTTTCACGCTGTCCCTAAAAGATTCTGTCTCGAATAGGTTGGGGAGTCAACTTTAGTTTTGGTAAATTGCAGGCATATCAATACTAGATTAAATATGAAGGCATTTCAAGATTATTATACAGAGGAGTTTAGCCATTGCTATGGTTGTGGAAAGCTTAATGAGCATGGTCTTCACTTGAAGAGTTATTGGCTGGATAACGACCCTGCTAGTGACACTGCTGTAGCCCATTATACGCCACCAGAGTATGCTACTGGTGGCTATCCGCAGAATGTTTATGGTGGATTGATTGCCGCCCTTCTAGATTGCCATGGTAATGGAACTGCTGCTGCCGCTGGTTACCGACACTTTAGCAGAGATATGGCGTCACTTCCTAGTTTGCGGTACGTGACTGCCCACTTGGGGCTTGACTACCTTGCCCCTACACCTATGGAGTGTTCTCTTGAGCTTCGTGCTACTATTCAAGAGGTTACCGATCGAAAGGTGGTGATGCATCTTGAGCTCTGGGCAGAGCAACAACTCAGAGTGAGGGGCAGAATGGTCTCCGTTCTGCTCCGCTGATCTATGGCTCTAGAAGACGGGAGAGAAAATCGGCGGTGAAGGTGAGATGAGTATAGGTGGCGATCACTTTTCCGTGCTGGAAAAGTAGCGTGTCTACTGGTTCGCCTGTAGCATTCAATTGGTTGGTGACTCCTTCGTCTGTGGGTGTGAGATGTGAGTAGTGAAACTCGTGTCCTTTGAGCGGTACGCCAAAGAGCTCCAACTGTCGGTAGCCGATGGTGAGCCGGGCTCCTTCCATCGTAGCACTATGACTAAAGAGACCCACCATTGGGTACTCCTTTCCCTCTGCAGTGATGATACTCTTAGAGAGATAAAGCATCCCCCCACACTCAGCGATGAGAGGGGCTTGGCGTTCGGCATAGGTCTTGATTTGCTGAATCATCGCACTATTCTGGGAGAGCTGCTCTGCATATAGCTCGGGATACCCTCCTGGCAGGTATAGCAGGTCGCACTCGGGGAGCTGGCTATCGTGGATGGGACTAAAATAAGTGATCGTGCCAAACTGCTCCAGCATCCGAATATTTTCGGTATAGATGAAGTTGAAAGCTTCGTCGCGAGCCACCGCTATTTTCTTGGTGCCTTTAGGTGCATTACTTCCTATAGGTGATATTGTTGAGATAGGCTGATATTGAGAATCAGCAAGCAATTGAGTGAGGTTGATATGTGCTTCTACAAGGTTGGCGGCTTGATTGGCGTGTGCCTCTAGTGCTTCTTGATCATCGGTAATCAATCCTAAGTGACGGCTCGGGAGAGTGAGTGTTTTATCTGTAGGAATAGAGCCGAGCACCTTTACCCCTACATCATTAGCAGCGTCACGCAGATAAGCTAGGTGCTTTGGGGAATTGACCTTGTTGAAAATCACCCCTAGTATATTGAGCTCTGGCCGAAAGTGCTTGATGCCGTAGAGTAGGGGAGCGACACTATAGGCCATTGACTTGGGTGTGAGGACGAGGACGATAGGCAGATCAAGTACCTCTGCAAGGTGTGCGGTGGAGCCTCTGTCCCGATCATAGCCATCAAAAAGACCCATTACCCCCTCCACAACAGCCACGTCGCTAGGGGCTTGATAGCTTCTGAATAGAGTTCGGACACTCTCTTCGCTCTGCATAAAGAGGTCGAGATTCACGGAATCAACACCCGATGCATTTTTATGTAGCTTGGGATCGATATAGTCGGGTCCACACTTGAAGGGCTGGACACGGTAACCTTGGCGACTAAGTGCCCTAAGAAGTCCTATAGTGATGGTGCTCTTACCACTATCTGAAGTGGGGGCGGCAATAATAAAGGAAGATGGTTTCATGGTTTTTGTGAAATAAACTGGCCAGTGTCGTCAATCAGTAGTATCTCCAAGGAGGCGTGTGGCACAATGGGCTGGCACACCTCATAACAATGCTGGATGATGAGCTGGTAGAATTTGGATGCTTTGTTGGGTATTAATTGCCATATTTCTCGTGCCAAGGTGATCCCGCTGATATCAACTTCCTCTCTAGATTCTGTTAGTACCTGCTTGAGAAACTCCTTATCCATCGTTACTTTATGACTGTGGGTATCTAGTTCGCCTGCAGCTAGCTTGACCGCTTTTCCCAGCATGATGCCGAGAGTAACGGTAGGGAAGGTGAGCTGATGAGCGAAAGTAAGGGTCTCGCCAATGAAATTGCCATACTGTATAAAGGCGTTGGGGGGAAGGTGGGGAAATCTGGCTTTGAGGTACTTCTCTGACCTGCCACCAGAGTTGAGCACTAAGTGCTCAACACCTACCGCTTTGGAGACCTCCATCTCTCGCCGTATGGAGGCGATCCAAGTGTCGTTGGAGTAGGGGCGGACCACTCCTGTTGTGCCGATGATAGAGATGCCATCTACAATCCCAAGGCGTGGGTTGAAGGTGTTCTTGGCAATGGATTCGCCTTCGGGGACGAAGATGGTGATCTCTACTCCTATTTGGGTGAGGTCGAGCAACTCCTCGCAAAGGGAGGTGATCATTCTCCGTGGCGTCTTATTAATAGCGGGGCCACCGATTTCTAGACCTAGCCCAGGAAGGGTTACTCTGCCTACGCCGATACCTTGCTTAAACTCCACCCCCCTTTTCCCTTTGTGGAGAGATACGGTGGCACAGATTTCAGCACCATTGGTGACGTCGGGGTCATCGCCTGAGTACTTTATCGCTACTGCGGTGGCTTCATTGCCCTCGACGGTGACCGACTGAATGGGGAAGGGGATGATTTCGCCATCGGGAAGGGTGACTTCTACCATGGAGAGCTCAATATCCTCTAGGAGGGCTACAAGGGCTGCTTTGGTGGCAGCGGTGGCAGTGGTGCCTGTGGTGAAGCCAATCTTTTGGGGAAAGAACTCTGGGAGCAACTGCTCTATCCC
>NZ_HF988917.1:20036-31220 GCF_000435035.1 Porphyromonas sp. CAG:1061
GGAGCAACTGCTCTATCCCTCGCCTGAGCCCTATCTTTCCTGTGACGGTGAGATTGGGGGTATAACCAAGGGAAGGGCGAGTAATAGCGATGACAGATATTCCTAAGGAGAGGGCTGCAGAGACCTTTTCGGTAAAGCCACTAGTGGTACCGCTCTCCTTTACGATGATCAAGTCGGGCTGTAACGTGCGGAATAACTCCTCATCGCTCAGCTCTTTATCGTAGTAAATGATTTGGGAACGAGGAATACCCGTCCGCTCAATGGTTTTCTCCGTTTCGGCAATTGGCATCACCCTGAAATAGGTCTCGTGCTCTTGCCAGTAGCTCTGTAGCTTGGCGATGCTATTCACACCGGTGAGGGCGAGTGCTTTGGAGGGCTTTGCTTGGTGAAGTAGAGCGATGGCTTCCTCAAAAGAGGAGACTTGCTGCACTTCCTCTGGAATGGCTGGGAACTCCCTTTCATACCTAATCACAGGCCGGTGAAGGGCACCCACATTACTATGTAGATTGGTGGCAAAAGGGTGGGCGGCATCGATGATGAGCCCTACACTATTTTCTTGACAAAAGGCTTGAAGCTCCGCTTTGTCTTTGCCCCCAGTAATATGGACCCCATTGTGTAGCGTGATCTCTTGGGAGCTACCAAAAGTAGAGTAGTAAAATGGTACTCCTGCCTCTTCGCACACCTCTACACACCTGCGACCTTCGGTGGTTCCGCCTAAGATTAATAGATTCATAGTAGTCTTTGGAGGAGCTCTTCGATGGAATCAATAGCTATCGGAGGGGTGTCGGGGCGGTGCAGTACTATCTTACTTCCGCTGGTATCAATGTAGGTCTCTGTCTCTGCCTCACGATCTGCTAAGATGCGGTTGCGGAGTAGTGCCTTGCGAACCATGGAGAAGAGGTGGCCGTGACCGATCACTTTGATGCGTCGGTCGTAATCATTTTCGATGCGAAAGAGGCCGGTGGTTTGGTCAAAGATGATCTCTTTTTGTTCGAAGAAACGACTGAGCACTCCGGAGAGGGCTAGATCCTCAGGGGTGCCGATATGGAGGTGACGCTCGTCGTCCATCAGCCATATTTTATCTGCAATTTGGAGGGCGAGCTCCAGGTCGTGAGTGGAGAGGAATATGGTTTTATTCAACTCTCGAGAGAGGCGGTGCAGGAGTTGCATCATATCTACTTTGGACGGGAAGTCGAGGAAGGCGGTAGGTTCGTCTAAGATGATGATGGGGGTCTCTTGAGCCAATGCTTTGGCGATCATGGTCTTTTGGCGCTCTCCATCGCTCAGACTGTGTACCATGCGATCTCGCAGTTTTTCGATACGAACCTGCTGAATGGCCAGATCTACAGCTTGGCGGTCTTGAGAAGCAAGGCGACCCCAGAAGCCGGTATAAGGGCTTCTTCCGAGGGCTATGAGCTCATGGACGGTCATGTTATTGGCATCTACCTTTTCAGTGAGTACTACGCCGACTACTTTGGATAGTTCGCTCTCTTTGTACTGGTTGATATCTTTATCTTGCACCAATACCTCTCCTGCTATCTTGGGCTGGAAGCGGGCAATGGTGCGGAGTAGGGTGGATTTTCCCACTCCATTGGAGCCAAGGAGGCAGGTCAGTTCGCCTGCATTGACTGAGGCGGTGAGGTGCTTGGCAACAACCTTCTCCCCATTCTTTTGCTTGTATCCAATGGACAAGTCCCTAAGTGCAATAGTCTTCATCATATTATCTCAGTTCTTCTGCGATCAAATAAGACGGATATCACTATTGGAGCACCGATTAGGGCGGTGACGGAGTTGATGGGGAGTGCCCCTTCGAAGCCTGGCATGCGAGCAATGAGGTTGCAAAGTAGCGAAAGCGAAGCCCCTACCACTGTCACCGCTGGCACCAATATGATGTGGTTGGAGGTGGAGAAGAGGGTGCGACAAAGGTGAGGCACAGCCATGCCTAGGAATACGATCGGACCGCAATAGGCGGTGACAATGGCGGTAAGGACGCAGGAACAGAAGATGATGACATTGCGTGCCTTGGTGTAATTGAGACCTAAGTTGCGGGCATAGTTTTCGCCAAGGAGGAGTAAGTTGAGTGGCTTGATAAGAAGAAATGAGAGGGGAATTAGGATCAGCATGATGATGACGAAGGTGTAGACTTGATCTCCACTCACCTTGGAGAAGCTACCAAGGCCCCAGATGACGTAGCTGCGAACATCTTCATCATTGCTGAAGAACTTAAGTACCCCGATGATGGCATTGGCAATATAGCCGATCATGACACCCATAATCAGTAATATGGCATTGCCTCGCACCTTTTTGGAGATGAGAATGATTAGCACCATCACTGCCATTGCCCCTATGATCGCAGCAATGGATACGGCCATTTCTCCAATAAAACCCATGCGGGTGAGGGCTTTTTGGCTGATACTTCCCGAGAGGAGTATCAAGGTGGCTACTCCTAAGCTCGCACCAGAACTAATACCCAACTCAGAAGGACCAGCAAGGGGATTGCGGAATACGGTTTGCATCTGCAGTCCACTAATAGAGAGCGCAGCACCAGCAATGAAGGCGGTGATGGTTTGTGGAAAGCGACTTTTCCATATAATATTATTCCATATCTCGCCTCCGCTGGTTTCCTTCCCAATCAGTATGCGGAAGACATCTAGCGTGGGTATTGGAATGGTACCGAGGGCTAGATTGAGTAGGAAAAAGAGGAGTATGGAGATGATACCCAGTACAAAAAGAATAATATTGCGTTTGGTAGCCATACGAATAGGTATTACTTCAATACTTCATAGAAAACAGGCTGGTGATCTGGAAGTAATTGTGGGTGAAAGGCCTTGATAAGGTCGGCCAATACCACATCTGGCTCTACGGGCGATAGCTCGTAGAAGGGACGCTCGGAGAGATTGCAGTAGACCACTTTCTTATCCTTAAATGCCTTGAAGTCGCGGTAGCGGCTATCAGTCTTATCTAGTACCTCGTAGCTATATTTGTCTGGATAGCTATTGAGAATTCTCCAAAAGTCGGCATTGGCACCTTGTGCGTAAACGGTTTCAAAGTCCACGTAGAAGCCACCTGACTCTTCGTTGTCCATCATAAAGTATTCAGCCCCGGCATCGGTGAACTGGTGGGCAAGATAACTTTCGCCACCCACTACATACCAGTTGCCACCGTGGAGCTCTCCACTCAGTACCTTTGGTCGTTCAATATCCTCTGGAATGAAAGCTTTTAGGGCGTTGTATCGCTCCTCTATGCCACTGAATATCGTCTCCGCACGCTCTTCATCGTCAAGGAGTAGGGCAATAAACTTGATCCATTCAGCTTGTCCAAGAGGGGTTAGCTCCTTATATCCAAGAAAAGTAACTAATGGAGTGCCGAGCGTTTGTAGCACATCATAGCCCCCTCGCTTAAAGGGGGAAACAAGGATGATATCAGGCTGGATCGCCATAATGAGTTCGGTATCAAAGTTCCCTTCAATGCCAATGCGTTTGCTACGACCATCTGCCAATTGTGCTTTCATCTGTTCGTTGAAAAGAAAGCGTGTGCTAGGCATTCCCACCACTTTGTCGATTGCATCGAGCTTGATAAAGTTGGAGAGTTGGAGAGTAGTCATAACAATTGCACGCCTCACTGGCGTCTCAATCACTATATAATCATTGGGGATTCCTTTGGGTTGTGTGCCTCTTGGAACCAAGGCATACTTCCAAATCTGTTCGTTTTCATTGGCAGGATCGGTCATATCTACCAAGGTGTAGCCCTCCCCTTTTTGGATGTTCAATCCTTTGGCATACTTGATATAATCTACTGATTCGAGCTGTTCGCTCTGGTTGCTTTGATCCTCTTTACAAGACCAAAGAGCTATCATAGTGAGAAATAAGATGAGAATACGCTTCATACGCTTTGAGGTTTTATGACAATGATAGAAAAATAGGGGCAAGTGCGAGAGAGAAAGCTTTCCAGATCCGAGGTGAGGAATTGCTTCTCATCTCCAAGCCACTCCATATAGGTAAATGGGTAGTTACCTTGGCGGAGCAACTCTTTGATGCTCTCCTGGTAAAGGGATAACTTCATGATGGCAACAACCGAACCATTGGCAAGAGGAGTGAGCACATCGGAGGGGGTGTTGATTTGGGAGAGGAGTGTGAGGTTTTGCCCTTGCTCTACAAGAGGTACCATAGCTTGTGCCATACCAGCGACAAATGATGGGACGCCTGGTAGCACCTCCACTTTTGCACCACATTTGGTGAGCTCAGCAACGATCTTAAAGGCAGATGAGTAAATGCCGGCATCACCAATAGTGACGAGAGAAACCTGTTGCTCCTCCTTATAAAGATCATAAAGCCTTTGAGTGACTTTGTCGTACACTCCTACAGCCAAACTTGGATCCTTTTTCATCGGGATATCAAACTGCTCTACTTTTAGGAGAATATCCTCGAGCGGCTTCAGTCGCTCTAGCACTCTCACCGCTTCCCCACTAGGAGCAAAGATAATATCACTCTCTTTTAACGCAGTAAAAGCTCTTAGTGTGATATTATCAGGGACCCCACTCCCTAGAGATATGATTTTAATCGAACTCATTTCCGGAATAGATGTTTGAATGAATCATTATAGAGTTTGGACAAGCCTTGGCGATTATCAATCGCCTCACCCACTACGATTAGTGTGGTGAGTGTCAACTTATTGTCCCGAATGATTTGTGCCAGGTTTCGTAGCTCTCCTCTGATGATCTTTTGCTCTTTCCACGTGAGTTTGTGGCAAACTGCTACGGGCGTCTCAGGTGGGTAGTGTACCAGCAATTCGCTCTGCACCTTTTCTGCCAAGGTGGCGCTGAGGTAGATGCACATAGTGCTTTGAGAGGCTGCCAACTTGTGTAGCTGCTCTTTCTCTGGCATAGGAGTTCGCCCTTCTCCACGGGTGAGGATGATGCTTTGCACCTTCTCCGGAATGGTGAATTGAGACCTCAATTCCGCTGCTGCTGCAAGAAAAGATGAAATGCCAGGGGTGATGTGATAGCTCATTCCTGCTTCGTCGAAGAGTGCCATCTGCTCCTGAATGGCGCCGTAGATGCAAGGGTCGCCCGTATGCAGACGTACAATCAGGCAGTGGCGGTCGTAAAACTCCTTCATAAGGGCAAATTGCTCCTCCAAATTCATGTCGGCAGAGCTCCGAACTGTAGCACCTGGTTTGGCGTAATAGGTGAGTTCAATTGGTACCAGACTACCTGCATAGAGGATTAAATCGGCTTGCTGTAGGAAGTGCTTTCCTCGCACAGAAATAAGCTCCGGATCACCAGGACCTGCCCCCACAATCTCTATGTGTCCATGGGGTAGGGCATTGGCATCAATCGCTAGGGCAAAGGTGAAGTCATTGCCCTCAGATAGTTTCCCTTTTTGTTTCTCAATAACCAGCACTCCGCCATTTGAAGCAAGAAGAGCTGATGCTTCAGAAACACTGGGCGAGGAGGTCACCTCATTTACTTTATTAGAAGGATTGGGCACCTCTATCTCCTCAAGTTGATCGGCCGAGTAGTATTGTGGCACTACCCCCAGCTTCTCCCCAAGTCCCTCAATAATTGGTTCGCCTCTTTTTAGCTCAATGCTATTGATACTCGCTATGGAGAGCTCCGAGAAACCTGCTGTATGAAGTTGCTGGAGAATGTACTCACTGACCCCCTGAGGATTGGCTTTGTGACGACACCCGATGCCTAAGTGTAGCACTTGAGGGCGGTAAAGAATTTGTGGAATACTAAGGTCAGAAAGCTCTCTTGGAGTCACCGCAATAAGCAGTTGATACTTGGAGATATCCAAGTCTTCCAGATGATAATAGACATCTACAAAGCTGGGCTTCGTACGCTCTAGGTAGTCGCATCGCATATCTAGCAAAAGAGCGGTTGGAACACCATCTACAAACTTGGTAATCGCCTCATTGAGAGTCGCCCCTACCGTTTCCAATTTCCAGCCAAACTGTCTAGGCAGAGTATCCAGCGCCCAAAGCCCCTGTCGGTCACTTTGCGTAGTGATGATGGGTTCTGCTCCCAGTACTGAAGCAATTCGGCTAGCCCATTCATTGGCTCCACCAATGTGCCCCGATGCCACGGATATGACATATTTACCAGTGGTATCAATACATATAATCGCTGGATCGGTATGTTTATCCTTGAGATAAGGGGCAATGCTCCGCACGCAAATTCCCATTGCAGAAAAGAAAACGACTAGGTCGTGCTTCTCCATTATTTGCCCCGTCTCTTCCTGAAGGTCCTCAATCTTTTCAAAACCCTCTAGTTCTCTGGTGCTATATAGCTTTCCTCCCAATTCGGAATGAAGTTGGAGTGCTTTCTCCTTCGCTACCTCGGAGAGGATTATAATGCCTATATTTTGATTCATCATTTTATTGCTTTCATCACCCTTATTGGGTTGTTATTATCTATAGAGATTTCCACCTCTTTTATGATGGTGCCAGATACCTTCTCAATGGCCACTCTGAATAGATCTTGACTCTCTTGCGAAACTGAGTTAAAGACCAAGAGTCCCTTCTCTGGCAATAACGGCCAAACTTTCTGCACGATCTCCACCAGTTTTCCGCCATGACCTCCAATAAAAGCACAATCTGGCTTTGGTAAATCACCCATCTCAACCTCGCAAAAGTCGCCACCTCTAAAGTCGATGCCTGGAGTGCCAAACTTCTTGCTATTGGAGAAAAGTAACTCCGCCCCTTCAGACCTAATCTCAAAAGCTACCATTCTAAGGTGGGGAAATTGCAACTTCGCTTCAATAGAGACTGAGCCGGTACAACTACCGATATCCCAAAAGACGTGGCGATTATGCAGCTCAAGCATAGAAAGAGAGAGTAATCTAATCGGGCTTTTGGTCAACATCTTAGCCCGACCATTGAGGAGGTGAAACTCCTCATCCGGTATCCCAAAGTACTTCTGCCTCGGCCTTGTCTCCACCAATATCATATTGTAGGGATAGCTAAATTCCCTCTCCGCCACCTCCGAGAGCGACAGTTCACTCACCCGTTCCTCCTCCTTATTTCCAAGCAGTTCGCCTACGTAAGCCTTGTAATTATCATACCCATAGTCGAGCATACGCTGAGCCACCGTAGTAGGAGTGTGCTCTTTGCGGTCCAAAAGTAATCCAATCATCGATTCCCTTTGGATAAGTGCTCTATCAAACTCATGCCAAGGACGCCCCGTAAGGGTTACTTCGTGCATATTCTGGTAAGGCAATAGGGCACGGTGAGCCAGCATTTGCAGAGAGTGAAAACTAGGGTAAACCTTTACCGTCGCCTCAGGAATATGCCTCATAATGGTCTCTCCAATCCCATTGAAAAGGGGGTCGCATGACGCAATGACCACCAGATCATCAAGTTGGCGATACTGCTCCATCAACGCTCCCATCGGAGGCACCACCTCTATCCATTCGTGTTTGCTCGGAAGGTAAGGCTTGATAATCTCGTAGTGCCGCTTTCCTCCTGAGAAGTGGTAACCCTCCTGAAGTACCTTGAGCACTTCAGGGCGGAAAAACTGCTCCCGATTGTCGTCTATGCCTATTATCGTAATCTTCATAGGAGGAAGAGGTTATACGTCGCGACCTGGTCTTAGTGCCTCTGCATCATCAAAGGTGAGAATCGCATTGCATAGCGTTGCAGCAAGATTGCTCCCTCCTTTGCGACCATCAATAATCAGTTTAGGAATGTTGCGGAACGGTTTCACCGCATGCTTCGACTCGCAAACGTGTACGAACCCAACTGGAGCTGCAATAATCCCCATAGGCTTTGCCTCTCCTTTCCGGATTAAACTTGCCAATTCTAGTAGAGCAGTCGGTGCATTACCAAATGCAAAGAGGGCATCTGGGTGCTCTGCCACTGCCAGGCGAATACCAGCTTGGGTGCGGGTGATGCCTAGACGATCCGACATCTCCTTGGTACGAGGGTCAGAGAGGTAGCACTTAGCCTCAATGCCCAATCTTTTAAGGGCTCCTTTGCGAATGCCAGAGGTGACCATCGTAACATCAGTAATAATGGTCTTGATTTTCCCTGAAACACACGCCTCATGCAGTCTCTTGACAGCATCGGGGTCGGAGTAGAATATCTGCTCCATTTCAAAGTCGGCAGTGGTATGGATCGCATGAAGTAGTGCCCATTTGTGATCCAGCGGAATCTCAGGGTTCTTGAGCTGAGACTCTATCGTTCGGAAGCTCTCGATCATAATTTGCTGACCTAGCTTGGTATCTTTATCCGCTTTTTCACGATAGTAGCCACGAGGCGTAATCATACGATTGCGGGTCGTAAACGTCTGGCTATTTCCAATGATCACCATGGTAAACATATCAATCTGCTCTGCATCAAATTCTGCAAGAGTAGTGTAGGTCACCTCTTGATCCTCACGGCCAGCTTGGCGAACAATGCCCACAGGAGTATTAGCGTCCCGCTCTTTCAAGAATAGTTCGCGTAGTCGCTCAATCTGCCAGTACCGCTTGACACTCTTAGGATTATAAATCGCTGTGATAAAGTCCGCCTCGGTAGCAGCGATGATCCTTCGCTCAATCTTTGCCCACGGCGTCATAAGATCGGAAAGCGAGATGATACAGAAGTCGTGACCAATGGGAGCCCCCAATATAGAGGCCGCCGTCTGAAAGGCTGAAATGCCTGGGAGTACCTCAATCTCAATATCACTCTTCAGCTCCTCCGCCATCTCATAGATAAGGGGAGCCATACCGTAAATGCCAGCATCTCCAGAACTAATCACAGCCACCTCCTTACCTTCATCGGCAAACCTAAACGCCTCTCTAGCTCTTGCCGTCTCCTGACGCATTCCTGTATCTACACACTCTGTATCAGGTCGGAGGTAGTGCGAGACAAACTGGAAGTAGTACTTGTAGCCAACCACTACATCCACCTTGCCTAAAATATCCCTTGCCCCAATGGTCAGGTCGCGCTCACTACCCGGACCTATTCCAATCACATATATCTTTCCCATCACATTTATTTATCAATTAAACTCTATCAATTAAACAACTATCTATACTTTTGCCCTCACTTAACAAAGCTAAGGGTTTCTCGTATCAAAGCAAAATGTTTTAGGTATCAAACAAAAATGTTTTAGGTACCAAACAAAACTCTTTCCTATATCAACAAAACCCCACCACTACCTAATTGGTTCGGTAGGTGGTGGGGTGAGGTCATTGATATCTAATTATCTATCTAGTTTTATGATACGATCTGCAAAGAAACCGGGCTTCAGTTTGGCTGCCTCAGTCACCTTTTCTGTCGCAAATTCATACTTATAGAATTTAGTCTGAGTGTCATCGCTGATACCAAGAAGGGCGTAGTCCTCTTCTACCACGATAAGTTCTGAGTAATTGCCACCTTGGCTTGTTGGAATCTCCTTGATACGGTACTGATCACCTCCTGGGGTTAAGTCTATCACCGCCCAAATAAATCTTCTAGGCACTGTCCAACTATTTTTGTCAGCTTTATTTTTAGGACTCTCCAAGTAAGCAAGCACTTTGGTCCCTCTCATGTGGTGAATAGTCAGAATCTTATTCTCATCAAAGATGTCAAGTTTATAGTTGGGGTCGGTTCTAAACTCACCTGCTTTAATACGCAAGATGTGTCCATGCTGCTTCGTAGATGAAGTGGCATCATCTCTTACCGTATTACACAGCATATAGTAGTCTCCATTTGGCATAAAGAAACCATTCTGCTGTCTGAGTGACCCAAAAGATACTGATCCTGGGCGATCTACACGCGTCTCCTTGTAGATATGCTCCACTGCCATATTGTCGGGATTAATTGTAGCGGTAAAGAATGCTTTGTGGCTATCCAGACCCATTTTTGGCTTTTTCTTATCCTCATGCCTGAAGTTGAAAAGCAACTTGTTATCAGCCTTTCGGTATGCCAATAGCCCACAGGAAGAGAATAATTCGTCCTCTGCTATCTTGCCTAATTCTGGGAAGTCCAGTGTCCCTTTAGCTATGACTTCCATACTCTCAGTATTGATCTTAACCCAATTCATTTTATGCTTTTTAGGTGCTTTTTTATCTTTGCTTTCAGGAGCACCAATAAGCACAAGTGTATTGTCATCTAGCCATTCATGAGCAAACCTCCGGTCAGAGAGTTCTGGCATTGGGAATATTTTAATGGTTTCCACTCCAGCATCAGTGATTTTATACTTGCCAAAGTTATTTTCTCGGCTAATACTGTAGTAATAGCCTTTGTGGTAGATAACAAAAGGAGTGATACCTGATAGCAAAGTCTCTGCACCTTTTTTCCTGATATCATACTCCCCTTCGAGTAGGGTCGGTATTTTCTTAACCACATGCGGATCTTGCTTTTTAGTTGATGAGGTACCTTCTCCAATTGCCAACCACATATCATATAGGTCTTCAGCTGGCTTTTCTGGATTCTCAGGATCCTTTGGATGCTCTGGTAGCTCTGGCACATCAGGTTTCTTCGGATCTTTACCTTTAGGGGTATCGTTACTGCCACAGCTTGTGGTTAAAGCGATCACTAGGATGGCTAATAGTTGGATAATTGACTTGCGTTTCATTTAAGTTATCTGTTTAATTAAAGAATGTGGTAAGTTTACAGAAGAGAGAGCGTCCTGGCTTCTGAAGCATATAGTTATCGTAATTGATCTGATCAAAGAGATTATTGCAGTTAATGGATAATTTCTGCTTGCCCTTATTCCAAGACCAGGTAGCACCAATGTCGGTGGTTGATTGGGTGGGGATAATAGCCTTAGAGCTTTTAGAGCCTAGAGCCGCCCATGAAAGATAGAACCAATGGACATATCCATACGAGGCATTAATCCTTAGATCACTTTCCTTCAGACCAAAAGGCTCCTGAAAATTAATTCCTAGCGAGCTATTGGTGTAGAAAAATGGTTTGTTGGGTATCCTGTTATTGTAGGTGATATCTATTCGACCATCGGGAAGCTTCTCGCTTCTATTCCTTTCATCGACGTAGGTTGCATTCACCCCGAAGTCAATCAGATTCTTATATCGATACTTGAGATCAATCTCACCTCCAAACACTCGTGCTGCCCCTACATTTTTATAGGCACCTAATCCTTCGCTAATGACATCCCTTCGGATATAATCTTTTACATCGCGCATGAAAAAGGTCCCCTCGTAGTTGATAGAGTGGTTACTATTAATTCTCCAAGCCCCATAGAGGGCAAGGTTGAGG
>NZ_HF988917.1:31268-34251 GCF_000435035.1 Porphyromonas sp. CAG:1061
GTTGAGCTTGAAATTGGGGTAGATACTAGCCCCATTACCGAATAACTCTCGTGCCGTAGGAAGCCGAGTTGCATTTTCGTAGGAGAGCTTTAGCGAAATCTCTTTGGCAAAGGTGACACGTGCCCCCAAACCATACCCTATATTATTGCGAACCACTTTACGCTCCACATCACGAACTCCAGTAATCCAATACATATCCTCTTGCTCAATAGAAGATTGGAGGATATAATCCTTCAAAAAGAGGGTGGAATTGATCCTATCGCCCCACCAGTAACTACTGTACGAAAGTCCTATAATATGGCGTGCTAAGAAGTCACTTGTCGGGATAAAGTCCTCATCATAGCTGTCACTCCTATTATTATGATTGGCGGTTAAGGTGTAATTTAGGTTGAGTGTACTCGCATTCGTCAGTCGATATGAAAGATTACCTCTTACCACAGTGGTAGGTCGTTTAATGTGGCGGAGCATTTTGCCGCGTTGAGTGATCTCACTCCTATTGGACTCCAAGAACGAACCATCCCAAAAGTACTTTCTAAAGGTGGTATCAGCAAAAAGGACATGGTCCAAAGTATGAGAGGCAAATAGTTTTGCCGTCAACCCCTTCACCAATAAATTCCTCTTGCTATAGTTAAGAGAAACTCTAAGGGCATCTCGGTACCTCTCAGCAGCACCAATCACCAGTTTTTGGCTCAAACCAGTTTGAATCTCACTCTTGCTATTGGCATAGTAGACGCCGATGAGTGCTTCATCCGCCCATTTAGTTTGAGTGAATCCAGCTTGTATTTCTCCGTTGATAGAGCGGTAGCCATCGTGAAATCTTCGGTAGTCACCAGCTTGGTATTCATTGGCCTCTGGATTCCACACATCCACCCCACGCATCATATAGTTATTACGAGTAGAGGTGAGACTACCATTACCACGGACGGTAAAGCCATTGCTTTTCACCCTGTATTCTCCACTAAGGTTAGCACCATAAGTGTGGAAAGAACCCCCGTTGATGGAGGCCTCAAGATAGTTCTTATTCTCCTTGCGGGTGATGATGTTGACTGCACCGCCGAGGGCATCTAGACCTAGCTCGGGAGGAACCACTCCTTTGTAGATCTCCACTCTATCAATAATATTAATTGGGAGATTAGCCACGTTGGAGCCACTGCCGAGAGAGGTAAGTGGTACCCCATCGATGAAGTATCTAATAGCATTGCCACTTAGTCCCGTCAAGGTGAGATCGAAGTTGGAGCCGATACCTCCTTCCTCTCTAATCCTCACCCCGCTGGTCTGTCCCAATAGGTTGTTTAAGCTGTTGTTGGAGGCGGCGTATGGGCGGACATTGAGGCTTTTTGCAGCGTAGACCCCCTCTTGTATCTGCTTGCTGTAGTCGGGACCTACCACCAATACCTCTCCTAGTTGCTTATAATCCTCCTTTAATTGAATGGTTACAGAGCTATTCTTGGGGAGGTTCACCCTTTTGTGTGTGGTTTTATAGCCGAGTAGCGAGGCACGGAGTAGGTAGCTGCCCGACTTCAAGTTGAGCGAGAAGCTACCAGTCTGATCGGCTGCTGCTACATTGCCTTTGCCTTCTATGGCAATCACTGCGTAAGGTAGTGGATGATTTTTTTCATCCACTACCTTTCCATTTATCTGGTAAGTCTGAGCGGTGGCTATAGTAGCAGTCAGAACTAGGATAAGCGTAAGAAATAGTCTATTAATCATCAGCGTGCATCTTTTCACCTGTTACCTCATAGACTTTTTTCTTCTCACCAATGAGCAATCTTCTATATTGAGAGTAGAAGTCTATTTTGTCGTTGAGGATCTGTTGTAGCTCAGGTAGTTCGCCTAGTCCTTCGAGCCTTAGTTCTACCTCAAATCCCGCCTTGGTTAAGTTTTCCTTCCAATCCTCGGCGATATCCTCCTTGGCATGCTCCCCAGCCACAATCATAAGAGGACGAAGTACCACCTTCTTTAGTCCTGTAGCCTTAAGCCTTTGAAGTGCTTGCTCGTAGTAAGGGTAGCCCTCTACGCAGCCGATGATCACATTAGGGTGCCCACTTAACATCAGCATGTGGTCCAGCATCGCGTATTGTGCCGTAGCCACATCGTAGGTGCCGTGACCTACCCAAATAGTTGCCACATCAGGTTGGCTATCAGCCGTGATAAGCTTGATTAGCTTTTCGTAGTCTGCTTCGTGGAATAGTAGCGGAGTTGCCACTCTTATCTTCTTAAAGTTAAAGGGTAGGTGGGCTACTTCACGGATTACCGAGGTGACCTCTACGCCATTGGTAATAGAAGTGGAGATCACTAGCACATGGGTATAACCTTCATTGTGTAGTTGCTGTAGGGCCTCAGTAGGATTGAGTTTGATGATCCCCTTATTATCCTTTAGTCGCTTGATGATGATACGAGAGGTATAGGCTTCACGTACCTCAAGGTTGGGGTGACGCTCCTTAACTGCCTTATTAATGGCATCAAGTGTCACAGCTCTGGTATCATCGTGTGTGGTACCGAAGTGTGTGATTAAGATGGCCCCTTTATCGCCCTCCTGTAAATTTTCAAATAGAGGGTCCTCAATAAACACCTTGTTTTGAGCACTCACCTGCTGATGGCATAGCATAGAGATAAGAACTGCCATAGTCCCTAGCAATAATTTCCTCATAAGTCTGAAATGGTTTCCGACATCAATATAACAGCACTCTGCACCCCGGAGCACCACAATACACACTATGATATGGCAGGTTTCCTGACTTGCTTTACTTTGGAATACCTTCCCACCTTATGAGGTAGTGGTAAATAAATACGAATATCCAAAGCTTATTTCAAAGCTTACAGTAGCGGGCACTGCTCCAGACTTTCACTGGATTCCCTTTTATAGGCTATCTAAAGAGTAGGATAACCTATCACCATATCTGTTTATCTACCTACAAAGATAGTAATATTTAGGGTACTTAACAAATATTGGGAAAGGTTTGGGGTGCCTGTGGCGGAGGGG
>NZ_HF988918.1:0-12362 GCF_000435035.1 Porphyromonas sp. CAG:1061
CTTGTCATTTATTAATAGCGTCAAACTCTATATCTAAATGATGTTCTGTATTTAGTTTGGACAACAGAGCTACCGTCTCCACGTGACTGGTATGAGGAAACATATCTACAGGCTGTGCTACCACTACCTTATATGCCTCCTTCATCATCTCCACATCCCTTGCTTGTGTGGCCGGATTACAGCTTACATATACAATCCTTTGCGGTGCTGCCCTAAGGATTGTCTGCACCACATCGGGGTGCATACCAGCCCGAGGCGGGTCGGTAATCAGTACGTCAGGCTTACCGTGCTCAGCAATAAAGCTATCTGTGAGCACCTCCTTCATATCTCCAGCATAGAAGTCCAGGTTTTCCAGTCCATTTACACTTCTATTAATACAAGCATCCTCAATCGCCTCTTCCACATATTCAATACCTATCACGCGCTTAGCATTTCGGCAGATAAATGAAGCGATGGTACCGGTGCCAGTGTAGAGGTCGTAGACAAGTTCATCTCCTTGGAGATTGGCTAGTTTTCGTACCTCTTGGTACAGCCTAAGTGCCTGTTTGCTATTGGTTTGATAAAAGCTTTTTGGCCCAATCTTGTAGCGAAGACCCTCCATCTCCTCCCATATATGATCCTCACCTGCGTAGCAGAAAACCTCTTGATCTCCCCAAGCGTCATTCAATTTATTGTTGATCACATAGATCAGTGAGGTGATCTCAGGAAAAGCCTTGGCAAGAGCATCGAGGAGGGCTTCCCGTTTTTGCTTATCTTCATAAGCAAAGACTACCACTACCATTACTTCGCCCGTGCTACTAGTTCGGATCATCAACGTCCGCATATACCCTTCATGCTTTCGAAGGTCGTAATAGTCGTAGCCGGAATGCTGAGTGGTGAACGCCTTGATAAACAACCTAATTTTATTGCTGAGCTCCCCCTGCAAATGGCACTGCTCAATATCCAGCACCTTGTCAAACATTCGAGGTACATGAAAGCCCAGCCCCGCAAGATCCAAAGCCTCCTCTTTAGGTGTTTCTGAGAGCTCCTCTTGAGAAAGCCAGCGACGGTTGGAGAAGGTAAACTCCAGCTTATTGCGATAGTCATAAGTCTCTTCGCTCCCTATGATTTCACGCATTTCATCAATCTCAAGATGTCCCACACGCTCCAGTTGGTCGATTACCTGCTGTTGTTTCCCCTCTAGCTGGGCTCTATAGCTCAGGTGCTGCCATTTGCAGCCACCGCATAGACCATAGTGGGTACACCGTGGCTCCACTCTATTTGGAGAGGGCTCCAATAGCCTAGCAATCCGCCCCTCTGCATAGGACTTCCGACGTCTGCCGAGTGTAATATCTGCTATGTCACCAGGCGCAGAGTAAGGGACGAAGAGCACACGACCATCCTCCAGATGTCCCACACAGCGACCCTCTGCCGCCATTCGCTCTATCCTTATCCCCTCCACTATTTCTGGAGCTTTGCTTTTTCTTGCCATATTATATATATACTTTTGGGGTGACCGTCTCAGATACCTCAAGAGGAGGGAGGTGGTCTGCTATTAGAGCCACCCCCCCTTCTTCCTTAAAGTATTAAGTGAATGTTATCTAACAAAGACTATTATACACCGATTGAACTCTCATTCTGCTCAAAGTCCATAAAGCAGAGCCCGACGAGTGCAGTCCCATATCGCTTTTCGATAGTGATTCCCTCGGTCACGAAGTTCAATTCACCTAGGTAATATTGGCTATAAGTCTTCTCGTGTAGATCTATGATCACCCTTGTGAGCCTAGCCTCTAGCTCCTCAATACGGTATCGACCATTCACCTCGCATACCAGTCCGCCAATCTTCTCATCAAAGTTTTCATCGGCATACATCCATGCGTAAACGATTCCAGCTGATACAAACTCATCCTGCGTCCCGTGCGAAACCGACATAATCGTCTTCATCTCCGAACCAAATGGGGGCAAATCAATCTCATCCATCGTCACTAGATGAGCTGTCTTGGGCAAGATCGAGGAGTAGACCATAATATTATAGTCATTGATTCCTGCATCATAAAGCGCCATGTGATAAGAACCAGCGTGTAGCTCTAGGTCCGACTCACCACTTCCCTTGGTCACAAAAAACGCACTTGGCGTTAGGTTGGATATCATCTTACTCATAAAATAGCTATATAATATATGTGTACTTAATCTATTGGGTAAATTAAAAACCTCACTTTCACTTACAAAGATACTGAAAATAGCTCGGATCACATAAGGTTCCAACTTCTGAAGCAAAGTTGACGCACAAGAAAGGCTGATTAATGACTGCTACACATTAGCCTAATTACCTTCTGTATACATTGATTGTAGCCCTCAGTAATTCAATAGGTTAGGAGAGTGAAAGTTTAGTTGCAACTAAGCAATCGCCGAGTTGCAACTAAGCAATTGACGAGATGCAACTAAGCGATTGCTTTGTTCCTAGCTAAAAGATTGGTGAGTTGTATTCAACCATTTTACGTGGTGACTAAGGCGGGTTGACTTCGCACAATTGCTCCTCGATTTACTTCTTTTGGCTTAAAAAGTGGTTTCGGTGGCAAAAAACGCTCTTAATTATATGTTAAATATGAGTATTTGCAAGCCCCCTAAGGTTAAACTATATTATATTTTCGTGAAAAATGATAATGTAAAGGGCGATTTTTAAGGGCAAATTGAAGTGTATCATACGAGCAATCAAGAAGTTTGCACGGTGCAAACCTAAGGTGAATACCCTTCAAAGGTGAATTACTTACGTATGAAAACCGCTGTTTTCTTGCTTCAAAGCTGTTCGTTAAATATGTAATCTATGGATTAAATATGATATTCATTTATATTAAAATCGGTTGCTTTTAGGTGGATTGATTAATCCAATTCGTCTGATTATTAATTTTGCGATTTGTATTTTTCAACCCTTAACAGACCTTAATATGCAAAAGTCATTGATCCACATGGGTTTTATTGATCCACTTGTAACCCATTGATATTCATACTTCTTAGCTATTATTGGATTAATTGGATTAATACTCTATAATAGACCCCTAAAATAGGTATATATTAGGTACTAAATATAGGTATTTATTATACTCTATAGGGAATATTGATCCATTAAACCACCCGCGAAATTTGCTTTGCCTTGTCTTTTTATTTTTCTCCAACTGATTTTTTGCCCGCAATTTATTCGGCTTTTTCCAGAGGTTGTTTTGCACTCCAGTACGTGGCAAAATGTTTGGGCTCAGGTCGCAAATTTTGGGTACATTTGCGGAAGGTTATGGGGAGAGGAGAATTGTAACTTTTGAGAAGTTTTTTGACATGATGAATAATCGTTTCTGCATATTTTTTCTGGCAATGTTTGGACTTTCTTCGGTAGTCCATGGTCAGGAGCTAGGCGGCATAAGTGGCTATAAGTCCCCGGTGGAGTTGGCTCGAGAGGCAACAGCTACGGGAAGTGATGTGGGTGTCTTGGGCGCTCTTGGTGGTGCTTGGGATAGCCCTTGGTCGCTTGGCGCAGAGGATGTGGAGAGTCGTTACCTGCTTGCATTGTCTCGTGGTACGCTGCAGTGTGGTGATAGCGAGTTAGAGCTATTGCACTTTGTGGAGCAGCATCCGCACTCCAGCTACACCGATCGGGCGATGGCAGCTCTGGGTGGGCTCTACTACGCCTCGGAGGCGTATGGCAGTGCCGTTTACTGGCTCCGAAAGGTTAATCGGGCACTTCTTCCCGAGGATCTCTGTGCGGAGGTGGAGTATCGTCTTGGATACGCCTTGATGCGAGAAGGGCAAGATCGTGAGGCTTTGGCACTTTTTGAGCCTCTTACCTACTACCAGAAACGAAAGTCAGATGCCCTTTTTTACGCCGGTTATCTCTCGATGAAGGGGGGTGCCCTGAGCAAGGGAAGTCGCTATCTTGGTGAGTTGGTAAATCACCCACAATATGGCAGCTATGCCTTGGCGTATCTGGGTGAGGCCCGCCTTTCCGAAGGGCGTTATGGCGAGGCACTTCAGTTGGCTGAGCGTGGACTATCTAGTGGTCGCGATGCCGACCGATCTGTGCAAGCGTCGCTCTCTCGTACTGCTGGACTTGCTACTAGCTTGCTAGGGCAGAGTGAGGCATCGGTGCGCTATTTGAAGCAATATTTGGCCGCTGGCGGTGATGCTGGTGGTGTAGAGCTCCTTACGCTCGGTAAGGAGCTATTGGCTCTAGCCCGTTATGGAGAGGCGGAGCCCTACTTGCTACAGGTTGGGGAAGAAGGTACGAACTTTATGAGCCAATTGGCACTCTATTACGCTGGTCTCTGTAGGCTTTCTGAGCGCAAACTAGGGGGAGCAATAGATCTATTCGACAGAGCTTCAGCGATGGGGGTATATGCACCTATCACCGAAGTCTCGGCCTACAATGCAGCACTCGCTAGCTATGCTGGGACACCAGGGCGATTGGGCGATGGGAGCCGTCGCTTGGCTCGCTTCTTGGAAAGATACCCTCAGAGTAGTTACCGAGGAGAGGTGCTGAGTTACCTAGAGGAAGCTTATCTTCATGAGCCCAATAGTGGGGCGGTACTGAAGGCGCTTGAGGAGTTTTCACCACTACCCACCGAATTGGTGCGAGTGCGAGATCGTGTGAAGCTTCGCCGTGCTGGCACCTCCCTTGCTAGTGGCGATGTGAGTGTAGCCACTCAGCAATACGACGAATTGATCAAGAGCGGACGTGATGCTGAGAGCGTGGCAGAGGCCTATCTCTGGAAAGGCGAAGCAGCCTACCGTTCCAAGGATTATCGCGAGGCCATTCGCAGTACTGAGCAATACCTCAAGGTTCGCCCTAGTAGTTTGCCTCTGAATCCCAATGCCTACTACACACTTGGCTATGCCTGCTACAACTTGGGTCGCTATGGCGATGCAGAAGCGTGGCTAAAACGCTTTGAGAGTGAATTGACTGAGCCTACTCCCGACCAGAAGAGTGCGGTGAATTGTAGACTTGGCGATATTGCTATGCAACGCCGAGCTTATGAGGAGGCGGTGAGGTACTACCAAAAGGCCGAGCAGGCAGGAGGTCGTGAAGCAGATCATGCACTTTTCAATCGGGCGATGATCCTTGGATTGCAGAAAAAATATCAAGATAAAGCAACTCTTTTAGCTCTCCTTCCACAGAGATATCCTGCCTCTTCCTTGATCGATGAGGCTCTGTATGAGCAGGGAAGGTCCAGACAATCGGTGGGTGATGTGTCGGGGGCTGAGCAACTTTTCACCCGCTTTTTGAGAGAGCGTGCCAATAGCCCATTTGCACCTAAAGTAGCTCTACAATTGGCTCTTACCTACTATGGGGAGAGCCGTTTGGACGATGCGGTAAAGGCTTACGAGCGTGTAGTACGAAACTATCCGCAGAGTGGCGAGGCAAAGAGTGCCCTTCAGGACTTAAAAAGCATCAGTATCCAACTCAATAGGGTGGATAGTTATAGCCGACTAGTGCAAGAGACTGGGGTGTCGGAGCAGCTCTCTTTGACGGAGCTCGATTCCCTCGCTTACCTAGCTGCCGAAGGTGTGGTGGCTCGTGGTGCCAATGCAGAGGGCATTGAGGCGCTAGAGTCTTACATAAAGAGCTATCCACGAGGGGCTTTTGTGGATAAAGCCACTTACAGCCAGGCACTTCTGAAGTATCAAGCCCGTCAGTATAGCGATGTGGTAACGTTGCTGAGCGGTCGTGTGAAGACGTTCCAAGGCAAATTGGCAGAGGATAGCTATCGCCTTTTGGCCTCTAGCTACGATAAACTCAATGAGCCGGGTAGGGCGGCAGAAGCCTATCTGTCGTTGGCACTTAGCGTGGGCGACAAAGCTGGTCGTAGTACGTGGGTCATCTCCTCTGCCGAGCGTGCCGAAACGAGTGGTAGCATCGACTTCGCAGTGAGCTTAGCGAATCAGGTGGCTAATGGCACTCTATCGGTAAGCGATGAAGCAGCGGCAAAGGTTTACCTCTCTGCAGCAAAATTGACGGCTCTCGACAATCAAAAGTCGCAAGCCCTTCGCTATGCAAAGCTGGTGATGAAGCATAAGGATTTTGGTGGCCATGCCATCGCTCGTACCATCTTGGCGCTAGACCTCTACGATCAAGGTAATTATCAAGCTGCCAAGAAGGAGATGGAGCAAGTGACCACTAGAGGTACTACGGATGCATACTGGCTAGCGAGGGCCTTTATCCTCCTATCGGACTGCTACGATAAGCTGGGCGATAAGGAGAGTGCAAAACTCTATCTTGAGAGTGTGAAGGGGAGCTATTCCAATCGCAATGATGGAATACTTAAGATGATTGATACCCGCTTGGGAATATTAAAATAGAATCAATAGATGATGATGAAATATATCCGTCCGTGGCTCCTAACTGGAGCTCTACTACTTGCTGGAGGAGAGGCACTCGCCAACCCTTTTGCTGCTGATACGCTGAAGAGAGAGATGGTACTACAGAGAGAGTACCAACCTGTGGGGCAGGAGGCTGAGAAGGTCTTTTTTAATCCTCTAGAGGGAAGTGTCCCTAAGAAGCTGAAACCGATTCGCTTTGCCCGCAATACCTATGCGATTGCTATGAATGTGACGCCCAAGCTATTTGAGCCCTTGGATAATCCTCTGGCTCCTGAAGCGGTGAAGCAAAAGTTCCACGCGCGACTATTTGGAGGTTATCCAGGTATCGGTGGTGCCGAGTTGGCCTTCCTCACCAAGACAAGTGAGGCTGGTACGCTGATGCTATCGGCAGAACATCTATCTAGGTATGTGAGAGGGGAGTATTCATCTATCGGTATAAAAAAGATTGATGAGACACACGATAC
Organism: Porphyromonas sp. CAG:1061; assembly: GCF_000435035.1. Taxonomy (NCBI): domain Bacteria; kingdom Pseudomonadati; phylum Bacteroidota; class Bacteroidia; order Bacteroidales; family Porphyromonadaceae; genus Porphyromonas; species Porphyromonas sp. CAG:1061. Next base: position 6,807 of record NZ_HF988918.1, read on the forward strand.
CCGCATAGGGATCAACTACAATCACGCACTTGAAGAGCGTACTGTAGGGGGTGGAGTGGAGCTATTTCATCATGCCAATACTTTTTATGGACTATTTTCTCCACGTAAGGAGCCCTTTGCATCGCTATTAGATGCTACCTATCCGATGTATCAGATGGGTGGGGCGGAAATTAATTTCTCCCTTAGCCCTGCACCTATTGCCTTGGCTAGCCGGTGGCAGTATGGTATTCTTGGAAAGGTGAGCTATACGGGCAAGGATAATGCCTCGATGCTCTATGAGCAAAATAGGCTAGTGCTCCCACTAGGTGAAGAGAGGACAAAGCCTGAGAAGGTGTCGGAGCTAGGACTGGATTTAGTGGCAAACCTAGACTATAAATTTGCCGGAAGCGACTGGGGCTTTGGTGTGGATGGTAGATATCAATTAATTGCTATCTCAGCGCTACATATGCTCTTGGACGTTCATTCACCGATGCAACAGATCTCATTGGCGCCTCATGTGGGGTACAGTGCTCCTAACCTACACCTATCGGCGGGTGCCAAGGTGCAATTTGTCAATCGTGGTAGCCGCAAGCTATTGGTGGTGCCCGATGTGGAGTTCCGCTATAGAGCACACGAGCTATTTTCGCTCTATCTTCTTGCCGATGGTGGGGCTAGATTCCATGGGCTTAGAGAACTCTACAAGGAGAATAGATGGCTCTCTGCAGAGGCTGTGTACAATGGCTTTGACATAGCTCAGTACAGAGCATTGATGGGGGTTCAGTTGGGGAATATCAATGGCTTCTCACTTGACGTTAATGGAGGATATACGCACTTTAGTGACTTCTCTGATTGGGACTACTCACTCTATAATACCACATTTATGGCGTCAAATAGTAGCCAGCAAGAGGGGCTGTTTACCCCATTATTTACCAAGGTCAATCGTGGTGGTGTAGGGCAAGTATTCGTTAAGGCAGAGGCACGCTATCTCTCACCGATTGGTTTGGATCTTGGAGCCAAGGTGAAGGTGAATAGGTATCAGAGCACACTAGAGGAGAAGCCAACGGTAGGCTTTGGGTTACCTGCGATGGAACTAGGAATCGATGCCAACTACCTGCTGATGGATAAGCTGACGCTACATGTGGACTTCCAAGCCTTGACTGGTATTAAGTACCTTGTGCCTCAGATCGATGATGTAGAGGGGGTGGTTACGAAAAGTAAGGTGGAGGATCATTACAATTGTCTGAATCTCGGAGCTAGAGTTACTTATGACGCACACCGCAATGTAGGGGTTTCTATCATTGGTCAGAATCTTTTGCATCAAAAGCAAAGCCGATGGTTGGGCTATGAGCGTCAGGGAATTACTGGGATGCTTGCTTTAACGCTTAAATTTTAATCGTAGAGTATGAAAAATAGATTGACTTCGTTTGGAATTGTTGCTCTGACTCCTTTGCTGCTACTCTTATGTGGGTGTGGCACTCAGAAGCGTGTGGTGGAGAGTGAGCTCTCTTTTGCCAAAATATACACCGCTGCTTGGATGCAACGGTCGGCAGAGTATGAAGCACTCTGCTATCAAGCTTTTAATGGAGCTAGACTCTATCTGGATCAGGCACTTGCTATGTCGCAAGAGGGGGATAAGCCATTGGCGATCATTACGGATATTGATGAGACCATCTTGGACAACTCTCCCAATGCGGTTCACCAGGGGCTAAAAGGGGAGCTTTTTGATCCTGCAGAGTGGACTGAGTGGTGTGCAATGGCTGTGGCTGACACAGTGCCAGGTGCTCCTGCTTTCCTTAAGTATGCAGCGAGTGAAGGGGTAGAGATATTTTATATCACTAACCGCAACTTTAATGAGCGAGAGGGGACTCTGCTCAACCTACAGAAGTACGATTTCCCTTTTGCAGATAATGATCACTTGCTACTTAAAGGCGATACTAGCAATAAAGATTTGCGTAGGGAGCAGGTGCTTAGGGACTTTGATGTGGTGATCTATATGGGCGACCAACTGACCGACTTCCCTGGTTACAACGCTTTGAATGAGAAGCAGAGAAGTAAGGTGGCTTGTGACGATATGAGCAATTTTGGAACTATCTATATTGTGCTTCCTAACCCCAATTACGGTGAATGGGAAACGGCATTATTTGAGGGGCGAAGACTTGACCCAAAAGCTCAAGTTGAAGTGATCAAGAAACGCGCAAAAGGATATTAAACTGAGGACCATATAACGTAAAGGTATGGAAAAAATGCGTCCCATAATGATAGCTGGTACGGGGAGTGATGTGGGGAAGAGTATGATTGTGGCAGCTCTGTGCCGTCTGCTACGGGAAGATGGATTTCGGCCTGCCCCATTTAAGGCTCAGAATATGGCACCCTACTACTATACTGCACCGAATGGAGATCGCATCAGTGTGGCACAGGCGTTGCAAGCTGTGGCGGCCGGTGTGGAGCCAGAGGCTTTGCTCAATCCTGTGTTGATGATGCCTTCGAGTGTAACAAATGCCCATATCTACTGCTTAGGCAAAGAGGTAGGTGAGCAACATGCAAGAGACTACTTTCGCCAAAGTGAAGGGAGAAGGGAGCTTCAAAGTCATGCCTGGGCAGCTTTTGATCAGCTGAAAACTCGCTACAATCCTATTGTGATCGAAGGAGCGGGGAGTGTGAGTGAGCTCAATCTACTTGATACCGACTTTGTGAATATGCCGATGGCGGAGCATGCCGATGCGGCAGTAATTTTAGTGGCAGATATTGAGCGTGGTGGTGTCTTTGCTTCGGTGTATGGCTCTGTGATGCTTCAGCGTCCTGAGCATCGTAAGCTGATTAAGGGGGTCCTGATCAATAAGTTTCGGGGCGACCTCTCTATTTTTGCGCCAGCAACGAAGATGATTGAGGAGCTTTGTGGCGTGCCTGTTCTTGGAGTGATCCCTTATATGGAGGGAGTGGAGCTCCCTAGCGAGGATACCTTGAGCGATAAAAGTGCGCATAAGAGCGACTACACTGATAAGGATATTGAGAAGTTGGAAGATACTTTTGACCAACTTGCGAGCCATCTGAGAAGTCATATTGATGTGGAGCTTCTATACAAGATATTGAGATATGAAGCTTAATGACCACGGAGATGACCGATATAGATATCCAGGGGTAGAGATTGTTGCTGACTTTAGCTCTAATGTGCCACACCTTCCTGAAGATGAGGGGTTGTGGCGCTATCTTACTTCAAGAAAGGGGGTCCTTCATCGTTATCCTGAGCCACGTGTCTACTCTTTGGAGTATAAAATTGCTGGCTCGTTTAGAGTGCCTGAGGAGTCTGTGTTGGTGACGAGTGGAGCTACCGAAGCGATTTATATGATTGCCCACCTTTTCGCAGGGCGACGTTCTTATATTCCACAGCCGACCTTTTCGGAATATCGCCATAGTGCACAGCTCTATGGTCATACAATCATAGAGATTGGAACTAACGAGGTAATGTCGGGAAAGATGGAGTTTGCCCCTAATGGTGTGGTGTGGCTTTGTAATCCTAATAACCCTACCGGTCTTACGTATGATCACGAGCAGTTACTGAATTTGATGAGAAGTAACCCCTCGGTCACTTTTGTGATTGACCAGTCTTACCTAGCGTTTACTCCAAAACGGGTGCTCTTACCTATGGAGGTGGTGGACCTACCCAATTGTTTCTTAATTCACTCCCTTACTAAGTCGTATGCAATACCGGGGCTAAGGCTAGGTTATATTATTGCTACTCCTGCCTTATTGGAGCAGCTAGTGGTATTGAAACTGCCGTGGAGTGTCAATGCTATGGCCGTGGAGACGGGGCATTATCTGCTGGGATATGGGCGTTCCTTTCACTTGGAAACTCTTCTTGAGGAGCGGAGGTGGTTGGTGGAGCAACTTCTTCGGTTAGGTGGCGTGGAGGTTTATCCTACAGATACGCACTATTTCCTTGCTAAACTGAAGCGTTTGACCGCTGCGGAAGTGAAGGATTGGTTGGTATTTCACCATGGAATATTGATTCGTGATGCCTCTAATTTTCCCACGCTCTCTCCCTATCATATTCGTTTGGCAACACAGAGTAGAGAACAAAATGAGAAGCTGATAACGGCTCTCAATGATTTGAATAATATGCTATGCTGACCTATTACTCACTACAAGCTCTGTTTTTGTCACGGATGATCATGCTATGGCTAGGGTGGCTACTGGATCGCCTATTAGGTGACCCAGAGCGGTTGCCTCACCTGATTGTGGGTTTTGGTAAGGTGATTTCGTGGACGGAGGGAAAGTATAATCACGGCGAGCATCGGCGTAGGAATGGGGCGATGGTGGCACTATCGCTGATTCTTGCGGTGGCACTGCTCTCTTTTCTCTTGATTTATTTCTTGCCATCGTGGCTTTCTGTGGTGGTGGGGGCTATTTTGGTCTACTATTGCCTAGCTGGGACCACGTTAATAGAGGAGGTAGAGGAGGTGTTTCGACAGCTTGCCATCTCACTTCCTGCTGGTAGAGAGCAACTCTCTCGCATCGTAGGAAGGGATACTGATTCGCTCACTGAGGAAGAGTGCAAAGTGGCAGCATTAGAGACTTTATCCGAAAACCTTTCGGATGGAGTGGTCGCTCCACTCTTTTGGTTTTTGATCTTTGGAGTGCCCGGAATTGTGGCCTATAAGATGATCAATACTTTGGACTCGATGATTGGGTACAAGAATGAGCGATATGGGGAGTTTGGATACGTGGCCGCTAAGATTGATGATGTGGTCAATTGGATTCCTGCAAGGATTACTGCTTTGCTTATGCTTGTGGCGAATAGGCGGTGGGATCTGCGTACCAAGGTATTTGAGGAGGGGCGCAAGCATACAAGTCCGAATTCGGGATATCCCGAGGCGGCTCTTGCGTTGATGCTGGGGTGTCAATTTGGTGGAACGCACGCCTATGGAGGGCAAATGGTGGAGAAGCCTACGATAGGCTCTTCAACACACCCACTGACGGATAGAGATTTGAAATTTGCACTCCAAACGAATCGTAAAGTGGAGGTGTTACTGTTATTAATAATCTCTGCTCCGTTTTTGATTTTTGCTTTGTTTTGATGGCTAAGTATTATCTACTTAGAATCCAAGACGGTTAGGGAAAAAATGATTAAGTTTGTAACTAGTAATTTAACTAACAAAAATTCATAGCCTATATGAGGATTATTAGAAGAATCTATTTTGTTGCTCTTGCACTTATCGGAATGGCTGGAGCAGCAATTGCAAATGATGAACCACTATGGATGAGATATCCATCCATATCGCCAAATGGCAAAGAAATCGCTTTTGCGTACAAGGGGGATATTTACAAGGTGTCTACCACTGGAGGTGTGGCCACTAGATTAACTACACACGAAGCTTATGATACCACTCCTATGTGGAGCCCTGATGGTTCGAAAATTGCTTTCGTAAGTGATAGATACTATGGGAGTAGGGATATTTATGTGATGAATGCCAATGGAGGTGCAGCTAAAAGGGTGACAACTCACTCTACGTCGGAGTCGATCCTAGCATTTTCGCCTGATGGTAAGTATATCTATTATACGGCTCATATTCAGGATCC
>NZ_HF988918.1:12422-18267 GCF_000435035.1 Porphyromonas sp. CAG:1061
CGCCTAAATGAGGTGTACAAGGTGCCGGTGGAGGGCGGTCGCTCTATTATGGTGATGGCTACCCCTGTAAGTATGGGTGCTATTAGTGCCGATGGGCGCCAGTTGATTTATGAGGATATCAAAGGGTTTGAAAATGTATGGCGTAAGCACCACACCTCTTCGGTGACAAGGGATATCGTTCTATACGACTTCAAGAGCAAGCAATATAAGCCTCTTGCAACTTGGATGGGTGAGGATCGTAACCCTGTATTTGCTCCTAAGGGGGATAGCTTTTATTTCTTGAGTGAACGTGAAGGGACCTTTAATGTGTTTAAGCAGCCTTTGAATAGCAGTAATGACAATAGTGCAGTAGCTTTGACCCATTTCAAGAATCATCCAGTGCGTTTCCTCTCTGTAGGTGGAGATGGAACGCTTTGCTTCGGTTATGACGGCCGCATTTATACAATGAAGGAGGGTAGTCAACCTCAAAAGGTGGCTATCCAGATAATGAGCGACGTGGACGAGGAGGAGATCACAAAAACCACCTTTATGCGTGGTATTACTTCGGCTTCGGTTTCGCCTGATGGCAAAATGCTTGCTTACGTTATTCGTGGTGAGGTATTTGTAACGAGTGCCGACTACTCAACTACTAAGCGGATTACTGATACTCCAGAAATGGAGAGAAGTGTCTCTTTCGGTAGCGACAATAGAAGTGTAGTTTATGAGTCGCAACGAGGGGGTAAAAGTGATCTTTATATCGCTAAGATGGCTCGTAAAGAGGATCCTAATTTTGCCAATGCTACTCTTGTAAATGAGGAGCTTTTGATCCCTGGTGAAAAGTCTGAAAAGATGCATCCTACTTTTTCGCCTGATGGTAAATATGTGGCTTATGTTAAGGATCGCAAGACGTTGGCGGTCTATGATGTGGAGAAGAAGAGCTCGAGAGTGGTATATGATGGTAGATATACGGCCGATAAAACTGGTGGAATCAACTATACTTGGTCGCCAGATGGTCGTTGGATAGCTATGGAGCTCTCTGATAATCATCACGAGCCTTTCTGTGATATTATTCTATTGAATGTGGCTACAGGTGAATTGACAAATATCACGCAGAGTGGGTATTTTGATATGAACCCTCGATTTGTGATGGGTGGAAATGCGATTATCTATGCTTCGGAACAATATGGTATGCGTAACCACGCTAGTTGGGGTTCGATGAATGATGTGATGATCGTATTCTTGAACCGTGCTGCTTATGATAAGTACAAACTCAATGAGGAGGATTATGAGCTTCTACTTGACGAGGAGAAGAAGGCCGAAAAGGATGCAGATAAGGATGAGACTAAGGACAAGGAGAGTAAGAGTGATGAAATCCTAGTGGAGCTTGAGAATATCCAAGATCGTATCGTGAGACTGACCCCTACTTCTAGCGACTTAGGTGACGCCTATATCACTAAAGATGGCAAAAAACTCTACTATATGGCTGCTTTTGAGGGTGGATATGACCTATGGGTAAAGGATCTGCGAAAAGGTGATACCAAACTTCTGAAGAAGCTTGATGGCTCTTATGTCTCTTTTGAACCTGATGCAAAGGAGGAGAATCTCTTCTTTATCAGCACTGGAGGGGTACAAAAGATGTCTTTGAGTAGCGAGAAGTTGGAGTTTGTCTCTATCAGAGCAGAGATGAATCTCAACGCTAAGGCGGAAAGAGAATTTATGTTTGACTTCGTTAAGAAAGAGGAGGCAGAGCGATTCTACGTTAAGAATATGCACGGTGTAGATTGGGAGTTTATGACGGATGAATACCGTAAGTTCTTGCCACACATCAATAATAACTATGACTTCTCTGAGATGCTATCAGAGCTACTGGGTGAGCTAAATGTTTCACACACTGGTAGTGGTTATGGTAAATTTAGCTCTGCCGAAAGGGTAGCTGAGACTGGGCTATTCTTTGATCTTACTCGAGCTACTGATGAGGGGCTACTCATTGAGGAAGTAGTAGCTGGTGGTCCATTTGATACGCACAAGAGTGAGGTGCGTGCAGGAGACTATCTAGCTAAGATTGATGGTGTGGAGATTGGTGCCAATGTAGACTTCTTCCCTCTTCTTGCTGGTAAGAGTGGTAAGAATGTACTCTTTACTTTCTACTCTCCAAAGAGTGGACAGACCTATGAGGAGGTGGTAAAGCCTATCTCTAGTGGACGCCTTAATGGCCTTCTATATGAGCGTTGGATCAAGCAGCGTGCAGAGGAGGTGAAGCGTCTGTCGGGTGGTAAGCTGGGTTATGTGCATATCGCCTCTATGGACGATGAAAGCTTTAGGCGAGTTTACTCCGATGCTATGGGTAAGTATTACCAGACTGATGGCCTTGTAGTAGATATCCGCTACAATGGTGGTGGAAGGCTACACGAGGATTTGGAGGTGTTCCTGTCGGGCACTAAGTACCTAACTCAAGAGATTCAAGGTGAGTACTATTGCGATATGCCAAGTAAGAGGTGGACTAAGCCTTCGGTTATGGTGATGTGTGAGGCTGACTACTCAAATGCTCACGGATCGCCATGGGTATATAAGCATATGGGAATAGGTAAACTTGTGGGAATGCCTGTGCCTGGAACGATGACCAGTGTGAATTGGGTAACGCTATTGGATCCATCACTCTACTTTGGAATTCCAGCTGTGGGCTACAAGACTTCCGAAGGCTATTATCTAGAGAATTTTGAATTGCAGCCTGATGTAAAGGTGAACCTGGACTTCAAGAAGGTCCTAGATGGAAAAGATACTCAGATTGAAGCTGCTGTAAAGGAACTACTCAAGTAACTAAACTAATTAATGAGATATAAAAGGTGTTACCTTGATGAGTTGATAGGTAACACCTTTTATATCATTATTCTGAAGCGAACAAAATGGCGGTAGGTCTTGTTATTCAATTGATGATATGGACAATTTGTCCTTGGCACGCATCTTGTACTGTATCATAGTTATATTGAGTATCTGTGAATAAATAGGTAAATTTGCACACTTTTTTGAATATATAGGAGTACGTATGAGACAATTAAAGATTGAGAAGTCGATCACGAGTAGGGACGACGCAGTGATGAATCGCTATATGAAGGAGGTTGCTAAGGAGGAGATGATTACCCCTGAGCAGGAGGCTGAATTAGCGATGCAAATACAGCGGAATGACGAAAATTCGGAAGCTGCTGTGGATAAACTGGTGCGTGCCAATCTCCGATTTGTGATTAGTGTGGCAAAGCAATATCAGGATTTGGGCCTACCTCTTATTGACCTTATCAATGAGGGTAATCTCGGTATGATACGTGCAGCTCAAGGTTTTGATGGCTCACGTGGTTTTAAGTTCATTACCTATGCAGTTTGGTGGATACGACAGAGTATTCTAAAGGCTTTGGGAGACCAAGGGCGTATTGTTCGCCTTCCACAGAATCAAGTAGGAAATGTGACGAAGCTGAAAGCTGCAAGAGATAGATTTGAGCAACTTCATCAGAGACTTCCCTCGCCAGAAGAATTGGCAGATGAGCTCGATATGGAGGTGGATAAGGTGATTGATATTATCCAAATCGATAAGGGTGAAGTTTCTGTTGATAAAACTTTTGATGACGGCGAGTCTAATACCCTTTTAGATGTCTTGCAAGATGAAGATGCTAGAGATGTTGATGGCGGGCTTATTGATGAGAGTTTGGTTAATGAGATTCGCTCGGCTATGCAGTGTCTTTCTGAGAGGGAGCAATATGTTTTGATCCATACATACGGCTTAGGTGGTGAGCAGGAAATGAGTCTCGATGAGATCGGATCTGCAGTAGGATTGAGCCGTGAAAGAGTAAGGCAGATACGTGAAAAGGCAATACGCCAATTACGTAAGAATGCTGATGAAACGCAACTGAGAAGCTATCTTGGATAGTAGAAGCTTTGCATTAGTCGTGATTAATGGGTCTCGAGATTGGTACACCAAATTCGAGACCTCATTAGTAGAAGTGAAGATAAATATAAGTGATTTGACCTAGTAGGTCTAGCTATCAATAATGAAGGAAATGGGAGTTGAATTACCAGAAAATCATGAAGAAGGAATTGAGATGGTTGCTCTCACTCTTCGTGGGATAGGAAGTGCTACACAATCCCCTGATGTGATGGTGGCACTCTTATCTCCTATTGATTCGGATAAATATAAATTGCCAAATGGTAATGAAATGATTTATCCTGTTGCCATTTCTTCTGAATTGAGTCCTATTTTTTTCTCTAAGATAAATAGCCTCTATTCTAGCAATGTAGATCTCCCTAATCTGACTTATTACTTTGAGCTGATTTCTGATACCAAGTTGACGGCACTCCATATATACGAGGGGAGATACTCCATAAAGTCCGATCTTTATTATGTGGGTGAGGATGGTACTCGTGGTAGCTTTAAGACTTCTATGCCTAATGGTTTGATGACTGCGCTGGAGCAGCGGTTGGATATCTTAATAGACTATAAGCTTCTCAGTAAAGCGGCTAGTTATTTTGATGTGAAACAAAAGGACTCTCTTTTACCTTCAGATGTTTCTCCATTGCAGTCCTACTACAATGAGCTTAAGTCGCAAATTTCTAATGGTGTAAAACCTGACGACCCTCTTGTGTTGCATCTTATTAAGATGCTTGCTTCTATGAGTGATGAGCTTATTCAGAATCTACTTGAGGTGGCAGTAGACTCTGAAAACTATGAATGGATTTCTGTACTTAAAAACAGCTAAATCGTGATTGATAGAGATTGGAAAGAGGTATTTAAACGTGAGGAATGTTTGGAGACATCGTCCCTCACCCGCGTTCATTTTCGTAATGTCCAAGGGTATATGGTCAATGGGCAAATGGTAGGAATAGACTTGGTGTTTTGTCCTAATAATAACGAAGATGATCGCCGATTGAGTATCTCTATTCCACCTTCATTGGTGGGCTCCTACAAACTATTGCTACAAGCAAGGATGCTTAAACTCGACCTTCGAATAGATGCGTTGGATGAGTACCAATCTGCTACAGGAATATTCTTACATAAAGTGATCATTCGAGCTGGTGAAGGAGGGGAGAGAGAAGGGTGGTTTTATACCCTTTCTGATATGGGCGAAGTTAGTTACTGCAGAGTACCTATATACCTAGCGGTGATGCATGCAGTATTACATCAATTGCCTGTAATGGCAGAGGATGCTCTCTTGGAAAAAGACTCACCTGTGGTATCTCTAGATGATATCCAAAAACAACTTAGCCATAGTGCTCCTATTCAACTAAGTAAGTCGGCCGTCTTACAGCTAATGATTGATCAAGAGGAGGCTAATCATGAGTTTTTATCGAGACTAACAGATGAGGAATTGAAGTCCTCCCTTTCAATACAAGAGTTAAAGGAGATCAAGGAGAAGGTGGTAGAGATGGAGAAGTATGAGTGGGCAAAGAGATTTGCTGAAATAATTGAGCAAAAAGAAGGCGATGAAAAGTAATATTGGTGATCTACCCTATTTTTATGCTCCAGATATCAGTAGCTCTTTAGAGTTACCACAAGATGAAGCAAAGCATGCCTTTAGGGTTCTACGTCTTGAGGTGGGGGAAAATGTATTGATTACTGATGGCCTGGGAAACTTATATAGTGCCAAAATATCCAATAATTCACTTAAAGGCCAAAATGTAACCGACCTGGTGCTTGTAGAGACTACACCTCCAATGTGCCCAAAGCTAGAGGTAGCTATTGCACCCACAAAAAATATAGATCGAATAGAGTGGGCTCTTGAAAAGCTCACAGAGATAGGAATAACTCGCTTTTCGCTGGTGGTTACGGAGCATACCATTCGAAGACGCGTCAATATGGAGCGTCTAGAGCGAATAATGGTTG
>NZ_HF988918.1:18349-21338 GCF_000435035.1 Porphyromonas sp. CAG:1061
CCCTACACTAAAGGATTACCTTTCGCAACTTACCTATGAGGGTCGTTATATAGGTTATTGTGCAGATACATTTGAGAAAAGAGAGCTGAAAGAGACCTTTGTCTCAGGTGTGGATAGTAGTTTTCTTATTGGTCCGGAAGGAGATTTTACAAGTGAGGAGGTTGCACTAACTCTCAGTCATGGCTTTAAGACTGTATCTCTAGGTAGTGAAAGACTACGAACCGAAACTGCAGGGATCTATGTGGGGATCCTTCATCATATTTTAAATTAATCAATATCTTATGTCCTATAATATTGAAAAGATAAGAGCTGACTTTCCAGCTTTAGATATAAAGATACACGACAAATATCCATTGATATATCTAGATAATGCGGCAACGACACAAAAGCCAAAGCAGATGCTAGATGCAGAGTATCTTGCCTATACCACTCGTAATGCCAATATACATAGGGGCGTGCATACGCTCAGCCAGCAAGCAACAATGGCTCATGAGAATGCTCGAGAAGTGATAGCAAGGTTTATCAATGCTAGGGAGGCAGCAGAAGTTTTATTTACAAGGGGGACTACTGAAGGCATCAACATGGTTGCGAGTATTTTTTGTTCGTCTCAAATGCAAGCTGGCGATGAAGTGATACTTAGTGCTATGGAGCATCATTCAAATATAGTCCCTTGGCAACTTCAAGCTGAGGCACGAGGAATAAAGATTAAGGTCGTTCCTTGTTTTGATAATGGTGAATTAGATATGGAGACTATGAAGTCAATGTTTACCAACCGTACTAAGTTGGTTTCCATTTGCTACGCTTCAAATGTATTAGGGACGGTTAATCCTGTAAAGGAGATTATTGCTCTTGCACACTCCAATGGTGTGCCAGTGCTTTTAGACGCAGCACAAGCTATTGCCCATCGTAAGGTAGACGTTACTGACTTAGACGTTGACTTCTTGGCTTTTAGTGGCCATAAAATATATGGTCCTACTGGAATAGGTGTGCTTTACGGAAAGCGAGAATGGCTTGAAAAGCTTCCTCCTTACCATGGTGGAGGTGAAATGATACAGCACGTGAGTTGGGAAAAGACTACCTATAATGAGTTGCCTTATAAGTATGAAGCTGGTACCCCAGACTTTATCAATAGTGTGGCACTTGCCGAAAGTATCAATTATGTATCAAATATTGGATTAGATAAAATCCAAGCCTATGAATCTATGTTGCTTTCGTATGCAACGGAGCAGATGCTCCATATTGATGGGTTGAAGATTTATGGTACTTCTGCCGACAAAGAGGCTGTAATCAGTTTCTTAGTGGAGGGAGTACATCCGTACGATTTGGGAGTTTTGCTTGATCAACAAGGTGTTGCTATTCGGACTGGTCATCATTGTGCCCAGCCATTGATGCAACGTTTTGGTATTGAAGGAACTGCTCGGGTTAGTTTCGGACTTTACAATACCAAGCAAGAAGTAGATAGTTTTATTAAAGCTGTGAAAAAGTCACTAATCATATTAGGGTAATATGGACGAGAGTCAGAATCAAAAGAAATATCGTCTTGGATACGCACTCGGAGGGGGTGGGGCTAAGGGATTTGCTCACCTTGGCGCTTTCAAAGTATTTGAGAAGTATGGAATTAAGCCAGATATTATAGCTGGAACTAGTGCGGGTGCATTGGCAGGAGTCTTGTATGCCGATGGTTTTGCACCTGAGGAGATAGCAGATCTTTTTAGGGGACATAAGTTAATGGACTTTGCTGAACTAAGCTTATTTTCAGGAGGTTTGCTTAAACCAAGTGGGGTGGCAAGGATGCTAAAAAAGAACCTCCGTGCTAAGAATTTTGAGCAATTAAAGATTCCATTTGTCGCCGTTGCTACGAATTGGGAGACAGCAGAGATAACAGCCTTTAGAGAGGGTGATGACTTGGTTTCGGCGGTCGTGGCTTCTTGTACAGTACCTATCGTCTTTCAGCCACTTAAAATAAAGGGGGTTGAATATGTAGATGGTGGAGTGCTGAAAAACTTCCCAGTCTCTGTGATCAGGGAAGAGACGGAGTGTGTCGTGGGCATTAACTTGTACCAACTCAGTCCTTTTGAATCCCCATCAAGTATTAAGAGTTCGGCAATGAGATACTTTGAAATTATCTCAAAAGCCAATATGAAGGAGGATATTGAGTTGGCAGACATTTTGATTGATATGAAAGGTCTTAAAGACTACAAGATGTTTGAGCTAAAGGCAATTGACGACATTGTTAATCAAGGGGAAGAAACGACCTCTGACATTATTAGTGATCCAAGTGTATGTCAAGAGCTAATGCGGATGTGCTCCCATCAATCTACTGGAAAATAAAGAGAGCGATTGTTTTGTCTATTTGATTGAAAATGATTACCTTTGCAGTTGAATTTTATTTCACAAATAATAGATTAATAATTTATGATGAACAACTACGAGACCGTTTTCATTTTAACTCCCGATTTGTCTGCAGACCAGACAAAGGAAGCGGTAGATAAGTTCGTTGGCTTGATTACCGACAATGGCGGTGAGCTAGTGAACCGAGAGGAGTGGGGTATGCGTAAGCTAGCTTATCCTATCCAAGCAAAGTCTACTGGGTTTTATGTATTCTTAGAGTTTAAGAGCGAGCCCTCTTTTATTGAGACGCTAGAGGTAAACTATCGTCGTGATGATAGGGTGATTCGTTTCCTTACTTTCAAGCAGGAGAAGTATGCATTAGAGTATGCTGAGAAGCGTCGTCGCAACCGCAAAGAGCCTGTAAAGAGTGAAGAGGCAAGCAGTACAGTATCGGAAGAAAACAATTAAAGTAGACGAAAGTAAAGATTATGGCGAAAAAAGGTAAAGGTAAGTCAGAGGTGCGTTATCTTACACCACTCTCTATAGAGCGAAATCGTAAGAAGTATTGTCGCTTTAAAAAGGCTGGGATTAAGTTCGTAGACTATAAGGATCCTGAGTTCCTTAAGAAATTCCTCAATGAGCAGGGTAAGATATATCC
>NZ_HF988918.1:21419-43389 GCF_000435035.1 Porphyromonas sp. CAG:1061
GCTGTTAAGCGTGCTCGTCACTTGGCACTTCTGCCATACGTGACAGATATGATGGCATAGGGTTACTAATAAATAGCAAAGAATAATAATAACTTAAGGAGACAGAATATGAAGATTATTTTGAAAGAAGATATGCCAAATCTAGGCTTTAAGGGCGAGATCGTTGATGTAAAGGCTGGATATGGTAGAAACTTTCTAATCCCACAAGGAAAGGCAGTAATCGCATCAGAGTCTGCGATCAAGATCCTACAAGAGAATCAAAGACAGCAGGCTCGCAAACTTGAAGCTGAACTTGCTAATGCTCAAAAGATAGCTGATAAGATTGAAGGAACCTCTCTAACTATTGAGGTTAAGACAAGTAATGTAGGCCGTATTTATGGTTCAGTATCTGCTTCAATGGTTGCAGATGAACTAGAAAAGCTTGGCTTTACTGAGATCAATCGTAAGATGCTCCAAGTTCCTGGTATTAAGGAGGTAGGTGAGTATATTGCTAGGGTTCGTTTGCACAAGGACGTAACTGTAGAGGTGCCACTGACTATTGTGTCAGATACCCCTATTGTTAAGGCAGAGCCTAAGACCGAAAAGGCTGAGACTTCTGAGGAGGTAGAGGAAACCACTAAGGAAGAGAGTGCTGAGGTAGAGCAGGCGACTACTGAGGAATAATACGAGACTCGATTCTCGGAACTAATAAAGCTACTACATAGTGAACCACGAGGTTTTCTATGTGGTAGCTTTTCTGTTATGGTATAGAATAGGTATCTTTGCCGAAGTACATTTTCAAGCAAATCTTTGAGGGTGTAGCTTTATGCCACATCCTCGTTTTATGCCGAAATTAATTATCAGGTATTTATGAAAGAGCTTTTCCGGACACTCAAGAGATTTATACCACCCTATAAGTGGTATATAGTCGGTAATATATTCTTTAATATCTTAACGCCTATATTGAACCTCCTCGCGTTCTCTCTAATTATGCCCATTTTGAATATCCTATTCAAAATCGATAAGACGATTTATCAATTCATTTCTTGGGATACCATACAGTTGTGGAGCGAGGGAGGATTATCTCGTTTGGGTACAGTTGTCAAGAATAATTTCTTCTACTATATTACCCAGCTTATTACGGAGTACGGTGCTTCGAATACCTTAATTATACTGGGCGTTTATCTTTCTGTGATTACGTTTCTTAAGGTGGCATCGGCTTATATGGGTTTTTACTGCATGATCCCTGTTCAAACCGGTGTGGTAAGAGATATCCGAAATAGTATCAATGATAAGATTATGGAGCTTCCTTTGGGCTTTTTTAGTGATGAGCGAAAGGGAGACATCATTGCTAGAGTGACGGGTGATGTAAATAATATAGAGTCTTCTATCATCAGTTCACTAGAGTCCCTGATCAAAAATCCTCTGATGATATTGATCTCACTTGCAGCCATGGTGGCCATTAGTCCTGAATTAACCTTATTTGTTCTTATTGTACTTCCAATTGCGGGTTATGTGATGGGACAAGTGGGTAAGAAGCTCAAGATGACCTCTCTTTTAGCTCAGGAGCAATGGGGTATGCTGATTAGTATGATCGAGGAAACGCTGAGTGGATTGCGTATTATCAAAGCTTTTCACGCCGAAGAGATGATTCGAAAGCGTTTTTCTAGCTACAATGACACCTTCAGAAACACCTCAATGCGAGTGTCTAAAAGGCAGCAGATGGCGCATCCTATGAGTGAATTCCTAGGTACAGTTACGATTTCGATCGTACTTTGGTACGGGGGATCATTGATATTAGACCAAGCAGGTGGGTTAGATGCTAGTACATTCATTTACTACTTAGTCATTTTCTACAGCATCATCAATCCTGCCAAAGATTTTTCAAGGAGTAGCTATGCTATCAGAAGAGGCTTTGCTAGTCTAGAGCGAGTAGATATGATTCTACTAGCACAGAATGATATTACTGACCCTAAGGAGCCAGTAGATATCGCTTTTCATCATTCTATCTCTTTTAAGGATGTTTCTTTCAAATATGAAGATACTTGGGTGTTGAAGGATATCAATCTTAGCATTAAAAAGGGACAAACAGTGGCCATCGTAGGGGCTAGTGGGTCAGGAAAGAGTACCTTAGTGGACTTGCTACCTCGCTTCTATGATGTGCAAAAGGGTGGGGTGTACATTGACGATACAGACATTCGTAATGTACGTATGCTTGACCTAAGAAGACTTATGGGCAATGTAAATCAAGAGGCTATTCTCTTCAATGATACGATTTACAATAATATCGCTTTTGGTGCAAAGGCTACTCTTGATGAAGTGCAAAGAGCTTCAAGGATTGCCAATGCCGAGGAGTTTATTAGAGAACTCCCCGAAGGCTACGATACCAATATTGGTGACCGAGGTGGAAAGCTTAGTGGCGGTCAACGACAAAGACTTAGCATTGCCAGAGCTGTGCTAAAAGACCCTGAGATACTTATTCTAGATGAGGCCACCTCTGCACTAGATACCGCTTCTGAAAGACTAGTGCAAGAAGCTCTTGAACGCTTAATGAAGGGGCGTACTACCATTGTGATCGCTCACAGACTATCCACTATTACCAATGCGGATAAGATCGTGGTGCTAGAGGATGGCTCTATCGTGGAAGAAGGGACGCATCAAGAGTTGATGGATAAGAATGGTAGGTATGCATCTCTCGTTTCTCTACAATCATTTAAGTAGCACCAATCAATCGGTGCTATCCTCAAATAGATAGAGGTAGTCTCCATAGCCTTCACTCTTCATATTGGCTTTTGGGATAAACCTTATTGCCGCACTATTGATGCAATATCTATAGCCACCCTGCTCCTTTGGTCCATCTTCAAATACATGGCCGAGGTGGCTATCTGCTGAGCTACTTCTTACTTCTATGCGTTCATAGCCCAGTTTGAAGTCAGACTTTTTGTTGATACCTTGTGTATTGATCGGTTTCGTGAAAGATGGCCAACCACACCCTGCATCATACTTATCCTTTGAGCAGAAAAGAGGTTCACCAGAGACAATATCTACATAAATCCCATCCTCATTTGTGTCATTATACTCGTTGGTAAATGGACGCTCTGTTGCCTCATTTTGAGTTACTAGATATTGGATGGGTGAGAGCCTCTGTTTTAGCTCATCTTTGCTTTCCGACAATCTTTTCCTCTCGGCAGATCGAATAGCATTGTCTGATACTATTGATTCTTTCGGTACCACTGCATTCTTAGCAAGACCAAACATTTCTATTGGCACATGGCAATATCCACCTGGTCGATTACTCAAGTAATCTTGGTGATAGGTTTCAGCCTTGAAGTAATTCTTTAGAGGTTTTACTTCCACCATCAATACCTTAGAATACTTGCTCTGTAGTCTTGCAAAAGCATTCATAATAATGGGTCTATCAGCAGCATCGGTATAGTAAATCCCAGTGCGATACTGTGTTCCTCTATCATTCCTTTGCTGATTAAGAGTTGTAGGGTCAATGATTTGAAAGAAATGGTCTAGTAAAAACGATAGCGACACCTTGCTACTATCATAAGATACCTTCACTGTTTCAGCCGCTTCAGTTTTGCCCGTACAGACCTCCTCATATGATGGGTTTTCTACAATAGTATTGGCATATCCCACTTCTGTTTCCACCACACCTGGTAGCAACTTCATATAGTGTTCTACTCCCCAAAAACAGCCTCCCGCCAGATATATTACCAGTATCGTTTCGTTCATAATTCCTTGTTTATTTATTCTTAAAATAGACCACAATAAGCCCCAATGAACTTTTGTCATTAAAGTGGAACTTACGCGATGGCAATTTACTGATTTTTTTCGAGAAAATGTTTATCTGTACAGGGGGGATATATTCTCTTCTCCGCACTTCGTGCAACGGTCTCTATTATTTATTATCTTTGCAATAGATTATTGTAGGAAAGGTATCTGCGTTAGTTAATGATAGGGAAAATAGACTTCAGAAAGGAATCAATTAATTCTATTCATTTTATTACTCCAGAGCCACAAGATTATACTTATTTCAACATAATATGGAAAGGTCGGGTCAATCTCTTTGGCAGTTTATCGCTTCATTTTTTGATATGCGTCATGAAAAGGAAAATGAGACGGTGATTATTGATGCCCTCAAGTCAGATGTGGAGTTCAAAGGCACTAAAATGTTCATCCTTATCTGTGCGATTCTGATTGCCTCTTTAGGGCTGAATATGAATTCCACTGCTGTGATCATCGGTGCCATGCTTATCTCCCCTTTGATGGGCCCGATTATCGGTTTTGGATTAGGATTAGGGATTACAGACTTTAACCTCGTTGGGCGAAGCGTCAAGAATCTTGGGATGGCAGTGGCCATTAGTGTTATCACTTCTACTATTTACTTCTTGATCAGTCCTATCAGTGTCGCATCGAGTGAGATTTTGGCACGAACACAGCCTACTGCTTACGATGTCCTTATCGCACTGTTTGGCGGTACTGCAGGTATTATAGCTGGCACTAGTAAGTCAAAAGGTCAGGTTATCCCAGGTGTTGCGATTGCTACTGCACTGATGCCTCCACTATGTAGCGCTGGTTACGGGTTGGCTACGTGGCAACTGAATTATTTCTTTGGTGCTTTCTATCTTTTCATTATCAATACTGTATTTATTGGTCTCTCTACATTCATTGTGATCAGACTTCTTAAGTATCGCAGAGTTACCTACGTGGATAAGGTAAGAGGAAAGCGACTAAATAATCTTGTGATAGTAATCGTGGTATGTACCATAGTTCCAAGTGTGATTTTGGCATACCGATTTGTGCAGGATACGTTCCAAGAGATTCAGCAGGACAAATTTATTAAGGAGGAGATGATCTTCGATAATTCATTCGTACTCTCGTACAATAATACTAAGACCGACTCTGTAGATTACTTCAATGTCAATATCATAGGGGAGGAGATTTCACCCGACGAAATTCAGCGACTTCAAGATCTACTTCCATCTTATGGTCTGAAGAATACCATACTATCGATCAAGCAAGGTTCAGATAAATCCAATATCGAAAATCTTAGGCTTTCGATATTGAAGGATATGCAAAGTGACTCCGATAAGAGCTTCTCAAGATATCTGCAACTAAAAAATGACTCTCTCAATATGGCACTCCGCAATCAACAAGCCTTTTATTTTCAAGCCGAAGCCGTCACTCACGAGATTCAGCAGCTTTTTGATGAAATTACGTATAGCCAATTTGGGGAATTATACTCTTTCCATACCGATTCCATTATGAAGGATTCCTCAATGGTTAGTACACAAGTAGTAGATACCATTCCTTATATCAAGCTGTTTACGGATAAAAAAATCAGTGATGAGCGTGAGAAATTAATCCGTAGTTGGCTATCACTTAGGTTTGATAAGCCTATTATTACTATTGAGCGAGAAAAACAGTAGTGTAAGGGAGGCTTTAGCTGTAAATATAATAGGAGGAAAACAAAAATCTTGTTTTCCTCCTATTAATCTATAAAGACCTTGAGATGTTATTTGCGGAATGGGAGCTTGATAACCTCTGCAGGTACTGCTTTCTTACGGATGTGTATGAATATTTCAGTTCCTGGCTCCTTATAAGCCACCTGTACATATCCTAGGCCAATTCCCTTGCCTAACACAGGTGATTGTGTTCCAGAAGTAACGCGGCCGATCACTTCACCAGCAGCATTCTGGATCTCATACCCATGGCGAGGAACACCTTTCTCCTTCAGCTCAAATCCGATAAGGCGATTCTTGATTCCCTCTTCCTTTGTCTTAAGGAGTAGGTCACGGCTTGGCATTTTCTCCTTGCCCTCTACGAATTTAGTAACCCAACCAAGACCTGCCTCTAGTGGATTGGTGGTGTCGTCGATGTCGTTGCCATATAGGCAGAAGCCCATCTCTAGTCGTAGTGTATCGCGTGCTCCAAGTCCAGTAGGCTTGATGCCAAACTCTCTACCTGCTTCAAAAAGAGTATCCCATACCTTGTGGGCATCCTTTATATCTTTGAAGTAAAGCTCAAAGCCTCCTGCACCAGTGTAGCCAGTATTGGAGATGATACAATCTATCCCCGCAAACTTTCCATAGGCATAGTGGTAGTAAGCAATGGTATTCAGGTCAATATCCACACACTTCTGAATGGTTTGCTTTGCCTTAGGTCCTTGTACGGCCAAGATGCTTACTCTCTCAGATTCATTTTCGATGGTTACGCCCTCAATCTGGTGCTTTTTCATCCAGTTGAAGTCCTTTTCGATATTAGCAGCATTCACAGCACACATATACCTACCACCATCTAGAAGATACATGATAAAGTCATCTACAATACCACCATTACCATTTGGCATATAAGTGTATTGTGCCTTGCCAGGCTCCAACTTTGTAGCGTCATTACTACTGATGGTTTGGATAAATTCAAGTGCCTTTGGTCCACTTATTACGATCGCACCCATGTGAGAGACATCAAAGACGCCTACATTTTCAATCACATTGAGATGCTCAGGGTTGATCCCTTCGTACTGAATAGGCATATTGTAGCCTGCAAATTCACTCATCTTGGCACCCAACTCAATGTGGATGTCTGTAAAGGGTGTTTTCTTTAGTTCCATAATGTTGTTTTATAAAGTATTAGTAAATCTCTATTTTGTCACTTTAGTAGTAGCGATCTTCACGATCACCTCCATTGCCTTGACTAGGGAAGGTACTGGTAGGTATTCGTAACGACCATGGAAGTTGTGCCCACCAGCAAAAATATTGGGGCATGGCAATCCCATAAAGGAGAGTTTCGAACCATCTGTACCACCACGGATAGGCTCAATTATAGGCTCTACGCCAGAAGCCTTCATCGCTTCTGCTGCGTGGTTTACGATATACATCTTATCAGCAATAACCTCCTTCATATTAAAGTATTGGTCGGTAACCTCTGCAATGCAGGAGCCCTCTCCATATAGTTCGTTGATGCGCTTTGCCACCTCCTTGATACAACTTTTCTTGAGCTCAAACTGCTCTCGGTCATGATCTCGAAGGATGTAGTGCAATTCAGCCTCCTCCACCCTACCATTCATGCCTACTAGGTGATAGAACCCATCATAGCCATCGGTGTTGCTAGGCAGTGCTTGTGGCAGGTAGCTATTGTACTCCATAGCTAGTAGCTGAGCATTTATCATTTTGTCTTTAGCACTTCCTGGGTGCACATTTAGCCCCTTGAAAGTTACTTTCGCACCAGCTGCATTGAAGTTTTCATACTGTAGCTCACCGATTTCACCGCCATCAATGGTATAGGCGAAGTCGGCACCAAACTTCTTTACATCAAATTTATCAGCTCCTCTACCGATCTCCTCATCGGGGGTAAAGCCCACCTTTATGGCTCCGTGAGGAACCTCAGGGTGGTCGATCAAGTACTGAATCGCCTCTAAGATAGAAGCAATACCCGCCTTATCATCTGCTGCAAGAAGGGTGTGCCCATCCGTTACGATGATCTCCTGACCCTTGTACTTCTCAAGTTCAGGGAACGTTTTCAGGGAGATCCGGATATCTTCATTTGGGTCTAAGACAATATCGCCCCCCTCATACTGCACAAAGCGTGGCTTGATATCCTTACCACTCATATCTGGAGCGCTATCCATGTGTGCAATAAATCCAATCGTTGGCTGATCCCAATCGCAATTAGCTGGAAGAGTTGCCATTAGATAGCAGTTATCATCTAGAGAAATGTCCTTTAGCCCCATTTCTTCTAGGTCTTTTTGGAGCTCATGGGCTAGATCCCATTGAATCTTTGTACTAGGTGTAGTTGTTGATTCAGGATCCGATTTAGTATCAATAGCGATGTATCGTAAAAATCTATCTACTACTGGGTGTCTCATAACTATTTTTGAATTTTAGTGATTATTTCGTTCGCAATGTTTTCTGCCTCCTCCTCTGTTTTGGCCTCGGCATAGATGCGCACTATAGGTTCCGTATTGCTTTTCCGAAGATGAACCCACTTGTCGGGGAAGTCTAGCTTCACTCCATCAATGGTAGTCACCTCTGCCTTCTCCCTGTATTCGTCCTCTATCTCTTTGAGGATTATATCCACTTGTAGGGTAGGGGTTAGCTCCGCTTTTTTCTTGATCATAAAGTACTTTGGAAGGGTACTTAAGATCTCCGTAGGCTTTGCCCCTCTTTTCGCCAACATCGTGAGGAAAAGTGCAATCCCCACAAGGGCATCTCTGCCGTAATGCGACTTTGGGTAGATCACTCCGCCATTGCCTTCCCCACCAATAAGTGCGCCTACCTCTTTCATCTTCGTGGTGACATTTACTTCGCCAACCGCTGCCGCATAGTATTTGCCTCCATGCTTCACAGTTACATCTCGGAGTGCTCGTGTGGAGCTAAGATTGGAGACCGTATTGTGCCCTGGGTAGAGTGATAATAGGTAGTCCGATACGCTCACCAGCGTATACTCTTCGCCAAAAGGCGTTCCATCCTCATTGTAGATAGCTAGGCGATCTACGTCAGGGTCAACCGAAAAGCCTACGCATGCCTTCTTCTCTACCACCAACTTGGAGAGATCTTGTAGATTGTGTGGCAGAGGCTCAGGATTATGGGCAAAATCACCAGTTGGTTCACCGTGTACTATATGGTATTCTTTTACGCCCAGCGCCTCAAGTAGCTTTGGAATCACGATTCCACCAACCGAATTAATGGTGTCGACAGCTACCGTAAACCCTGCCTTTCTTATTGCTTCTACATCCACTTCAGGAAGGGAAAGAACCTCTTGAATATGCCGATCGGTATAGCACTCCTCAGAAACCTTTCCAATTTCCCCAACACTCGCAAATTGAAGGTTATTCGACTTCGCTAGCGAAAGCACCTTGGCACCTTCCTCAGCATTCAAAAACTCACCTTGATGGTTGAGTAGCTTCAGAGCATTCCACTCCTTGGGGTTGTGACTCGCTGTAATGATGATACCACCATCGGCTTGCTCGTATGTAACCGCTAGTTCGGTGGTAGGTGTGGTGGCCAAACCGATGTCCACCACATCAAATCCCATACCCATTAATGTGCCAATAACCACGTGCCTCACCTGATTGCCCGAGATGCGAGCATCACGCCCTACCACTATCTTACCACTTTTGAGCGGACTATTGTGGCGGATAAACTGCGCGTAGGCAGCAGTAAACTGTGCTATATTAATCGGGTTGAGACCATTCTCTTGGTCTCCTCCTATCGTACCTCTGATGCCAGATATTGATGTAATTAGACTCATAATTGATCACTGTTTTCTATTGAACTTCAGCTGGTCGTAGTAAAGTGCGATACCAATATCATTATCGTTTTTGAAAAACGAACTACTTTGGAACGTAAAGGCTGGCCCCTCTCTAAATGAGGCAATCATCTGAATGGTAGATCCGATGGGCACATACTTAAGTGCCAACATCATAGCATTACAGGCAAAAGGCTGCATGCTCTCCTCACCTCTCGTGGAGTTGGGTGCTGGCTGGATGCCACCACGAAAATACTCCATATTAATATCAGCTTGATAAATAAAGGTGACGCCGGGCTCACTACTTTGTGTAGAGCCAATATTGTTAAAGAAGGTAGGCCCGCTTTTCATTCGGTCGCCTATCGCCTGATACGAAAATCTAGCCAATATGGGGGTTACCCCACTAATCGCCATCTCCTCGGCCTTCCCAGCCTCGATCACGTTTATCCATACTCCTATTCCTTCGCCCACCTCATTCTTTAGCTCCACAAACTCGTTGGGTGCCATCTTGAGGTCACTAGGAAGCTCCTTAATCACCTTAAACCCCTTTTTATCCATAAAAGCTTGGATCTCCTTATGCTCCCTTTTTATCATATCGGTATAGGAGATGCGCTTGTTTCTACACCCTGTAGTAGATAGAATGGCGAGGAGCAGTAGGGAAATATATAAGACTTTCTTTTTCATACGCCGATGGATTAAAAGTTAGCATTGTTGGGAGTGCGTGGGAAGGGGATCACATCACGAATATTACCCATTCCCGTCACAAATAGCAGTAGTCGCTCAAAACCAAGCCCAAATCCAGAGTGGGGCACACTACCAAACCGCCTAGTATCTAGGTACCAATCCATCTCGGAGAGTGGGATACCTACCTCCTTACAGCGACTGATGAGCTTCTCAAGGCTCTCCTCCCTTTGCGAACCTCCAATAATCTCACCAATCTTTGGGAAAAGCACATCCATAGCACGGACCGTTTTGCCATCCTCATTCTGCTTCATATAGAAGGCCTTAATCTCGGTAGGGTAGTCAGTCAGAATCACAGGGCATTGGAAGTGATTCTCTACTAGATACCGCTCATGCTCCGACGCGAGGTCCACACCCCAGTAGACTGGGTACTCAAACTGATGCCCATCAGCTACCGCTTTCTCCAGTATCTTGATCCCCTCAGTGTAAGAGAGGCGTATGAAGTCTTTTTTAACTACCGACTCCAGTCGTTCAATAAGCCCCTTATCAATCCGCTCATTCAGGAAGGTTAGGTCATCCTTGCAATTATCCAGAGCCCATTGCACCAGGTACTTGATAAATTCTTCGGCGAGGTCCATATTCTCCTTTATCTCATAAAAGGCCACCTCTGGCTCAATCATCCAAAACTCCGCAAGGTGCCTAGGCGTATTGGAGTTTTCCGCTCTAAAGGTAGGGCCAAAGGTATAGATGGCACCCAGAGCAGTGGCAGCTAGCTCTCCCTCCAGCTGACCTGATACCGTCAGATTGGTGCGCCTTCCAAAGAAGTCTTGGCTATAATCAACGCCTCCCTCTTTGGTACGGGGAGGGTTATTCAAGTCCAGAGTTGTTACCTCAAACATAGCACCAGCCCCCTCTGCGTCCGATGCGGTGATCAGTGGTGTATGGAAATAAAAGAAACCCCTATCGTGGAAAAACTTGTGGATGGCATAGGCCATATTGTGCCGGATCCTAAATACCGCTCCAAAGGTATTGGTGCGAGGGCGTAGGTGAGCAATCTCACGAAGGAACTCCATGCTATGCCCCTTCTTTTGGAGTGGGTAGCTATTAGGGGCTGCTTTACCGTATATCTCAATAGCCGAAGCCTGTATCTCCACACTCTGCCCACGGCCTTGAGATTCTGTGAGTTTCCCGATAATACTTACCGCCGCTCCTGTGGTGATATCCTTTAGCATTTCGGCATCAAATAGGCTGTGATCCACCACCACCTGCATATTATGAATACAGCTACCATCATTGATCGCCACAAAGCTAAGCCCCTTAGAGCCTCTTTTGGTCCTTACCCATCCCTTTATATTTACATCATTCCCCAATTTTGGGGCAATGAGTATATCTACAATCTTACTGCGTTCCATCACTTCTACAAATTAATTTTATTCAAATGCTCCACTCTTAAGGTTATTCACCTCATCTTGAGTTAGGTAGCGCCACTTGCCCCTACCTAGATTTTTCTTGGTGAGTCCAGCGAAGTAGACCCTATCTAGCTTCTTTACGTGATACCCAAGGTGCTCAAACAAGCGGCGAACGATCCGATTACGTCCAGAGTGAATCTCTATGCCCACCTGCGATAAATCGTCTTCAGTGACATAGCTAATGGCATCAGCATGCATCTCGCCATCCTCTAGCTCTACACCATCGGCCAGCTTTTGCATATCCTCAGCGGCCACCTCTCTATCCAGCCACACATGGTAGATTTTCTTCTTTTTATGAGAAGGGTGGACGAGTTGTGCTGCGAGGTCCCCATCATTGGTGAGAAGGAGTACCCCTGTAGTGTTTCTATCCAAACGCCCTACGGGATAAATGCGTTCCTTGCATGCCTTCCTTACTAAGTGAGTCACTGTGAGACGCTCCTGAGGATCATCCGTGGTGGTGACACAATTCCGTGGCTTATTCAGAAGTAGGTAGACTTTTTGCTCCGGCCGTACTTCACGTCCATTCACCTCTACAAGGTCTTTAGCGGTGATTTTGGTGCCTAGCTCTGTCACCGGTGCTCCATTAACCAGAACAGCCCCCACCTTGATCAGCTCGTCGGCCTCCCGCCTAGAGCATACCCCAGCATTGGAGAGAAACTTATTGAGCCTTATCTCCTCAGATATATCAATTGGATCCTGATCGTACACGGGTGGCACCATCTCGCTTTTTCTCTTGGAGCGAGCCCCGCGTGATTGAGTTTGGGGCCTTCCGCTAGCTCCTTGTCGGCTGACCCTTGCCCTGTTTTTGTGGTTGTTATAGTTATTGCCACGAGTGAATCCTTCACCATACTCACTCTTATCATCCCTACCCTCCCCCTCAGCGTAGATTTGTCTCTTGGCTTCTCGCACTTGTGAGTATTGTTCTTTATAAAAGCTCCTTTGGCTCCTATTTTCAGCTAAGTTGCCTGCGTACTCCGCGCCATACTGCCTATCACTAAGTTGGGGGGCGTCATTCGAAAAGCGACTCCTATTACTAGAGATCTTGTTATTATCCATTTCGCTTATACGACGTCGTCTCCGCACCTGTGAGCCACGGAAGGGTCTTGATTCCTCCGATCCTTCCGAGTGGTTATATTGTCTTGAAGTGCCAAGAGGGCTCTTCATGGAGTTATCTCCTGCCTCACGGCGGTACCGATTCCCTTTGCTATCCTCTCCGCTACTTCTCTCAAGTGGCTCTTGGGATAGCTTATCTCTCCATTCCATACAAAGTTGTGTCGTTGTTACTAGTCCTATTAATTTTATCAACCTCGCTCCTGCAAGGTCCACAAAGTTACAGAAAAGATTAGACTATGCCAATCAAATGCTTTTGCATGAATGGAGTAGGGAGTATAATATTTTTGTGAGTTGTGCTCCATTAGGGTTGTAGAGTATGTTACACCAAATAAGGTGATGGGACTAATAGGCTTAAAAAATGAGCTGAAATCTGTATATATGATATTTCTAACTTACCTTTACCCTTATGAAAACACTAATAGGAATTTTATATAGTTCTAGAAAGACTGTATTTACCACTCAGGAAGTAAGGCTTCTCACACAAGGAGTGATCCCCGCTTCATCCTTGCCTGGTCGTTTGTCCCGTCTAGTGCTTAGTGGTGATCTTTTGAGGTTAAGATACGGCATTTATGCACTGCCTAGGTATGAAATATTTGAGTTCGCTAATAAGATCCAAATACCTTCCTACATATCTATGGAGACAGTTCTTAGGATGCATGGAATTATTTTTCAATATGACAACGCTATCACTCTCGCCTCATACCAACCAAAATTGATATTTGCTCCGTCTGAAAATGTTTTTATATTCAGAAAGCTATCTAACTCTATATTAATTAATAAAAAGGGTAAGGTTATCAATCCAAACTATACAATTGCCAGTTTGGAGCGTGCATTTCTAGACTTATGCTATGTGGATAAATGGAGAACTTATGAAAATATTTCTCCCATAGATAAGGATAAGGTGCTTGACTTACTCCCTATTTATGATAATAAAGCATTAACAAAACGAGTTTCAACTATCCTATCGCTATGAGAATGATGGATACCCACTATTCCTATTTATACAATATCCTTAAAGATATAGCTTTAGATAAGGTGTTGTCTCCACTACTGATATTTAAAGGTGGCACCTCGTTGATGTTCTTTTATGATCTACCACGATTCTCATTGAATTTGGAATTTACGCTAGTTGATAGAAAGCAGGAACTACTTGTTTTTAAGCGTTTGCTTAAAATAGTCAGTATGTATGGAACCATCTGTGAGAAGGTCATAGGGCTATTTGGGGCGAAAGTTGTTTTAGAGTATGGTGAAGAGGGTTGGCCCTTAGAGGTTGAGATCTCAAATCAATATTGGAGAGAAGAGACTGATTTGCTCTGCTTAGATGGCTTTTCTCTAAATGTGATGAGCCTATCCGATATTTATACTCACAAGTTAATTGCATTAGGAAAGGGAGATAATGTAGCTGGAAAAGAGATATTTGATATCTGGTTTCTTGGAGAAAAATATATCATGCCCAATGGTGATATCGTAATGAAGTGGGTGGGGCGTAATTTGGTAGAGCAGCTCTCCCTTGATATCTCTATTTTAGAAAAACTCACTAATGACCAATTAATGTCTTCCCTAGAGCCGTTATTGTTGCCAGAAAAAGCGAAGTGGGCGAATACCTCTTTATTACCTGAGGCAATTGCCTCGCTTCAAATGCGGGTTGGCGCTGAAAAGCTAAAGAAGCGGTTTCGTCGCGGCATCTCACTTGGAGTGAAGTACTCGGAATGACGATCATAATCAGAGCATAAAGAGTCAAACTTGCGATTTTTGAAGATGGGTACTTCGCTTTCCAGAAGTTTCAAGCTACGAAATAAGGTGAGCAATCCAGCTAAAAGAGGGTCCTAGAGGCCACTTCACAAACAACTGAAATTCAATACTCTAGTATAAGCTTCAACCGAGATGCAACTAAGCAATCGGCGAGATGCAACTCGGCAAAAGCTTAGTTGCAACTCGCCGATTGCTTAGTTGCATCTCCACTTTTACCCCACAAGCATAGATGATTTATGAAGGGTTTAGAGATGGCAGCATGGGGGGATTTATGGAGGTGCCTAGAGAAGCCCTTTGTCCTAAAATGTGTAACCCCTGGGAATTTTCGCTTTTTACCTTAGTAATTACTAATATTTTGTTTACATTTGCTTCTTTAGCAAGGGTATGAACTATATACAATTTAGAGAGCTCTTTATTGGTGGGGTTGCATTCACTACTAGGCAAGTAATGATGGTGCTTCCTGAATTCAATATGGCCAACATTTACCGTTGGTGTAAGAAAGGTTATATCATCAAGCTTAGAAATGGCTATTATGCATTTAGAGAGTGCTTAGGCGGTGGAAGGAATAACTATTTCTTATCTCAATTTATCTACAGACCGTCCTATATCAGCTTACAGACTGCCCTATCGCTTTATGGTCTTATACCCGAAGCTATATTTAGTACTACCGCTGTCAGTACACTTAAGACCATGACTTTTAGCAATGAAGTCTCTTCCTTCGCTTATCAAACGATTAGCCCAAAGCTATTCTGGGGGTATGAGCGGTTTATGATGAAGAATGGCAAACAAGCATATAATTTAGCTTCCCTTGAAAAGGCATTGTTGGACTTCTTGTACTTGAATCCATATTACAATACAGAAGAAGACTTTATCGAATTGAGATTTGATGACTATATCATGAATGATGTGCTGGATCGTGAGACATTACTATCTTACTCACAGCGTTTTGGCGTCAGTAGTTTAGATCATCGACTTCGATTACTATTACAAGTGTATTGCTAAATAGTATTGAGATGAATTGATCTTAGGTGTGTGCTATTATGCTGAGGATTGATAATATAAGAAGACTATTGGGGAGTTTTATCCCTGTAGCTCCCGTTTTTAACCATCACATTCATAGGGAGTATTTGGAAATAGAGATATTAGACTTCATATCTCGGCATAAATACAGTGATAGATTGATCCTAGTTGGTGAGACAGCATTACGTCTCGTCTATAATAATAATAGATTTGCTGAGAAACTTGAATTTCATTTCAAATCTCTTACCAAAAAAGAGTTCAATGAATTGGCAGATGATATCCTTAGATATTTAGAGGGTAATGGATTAAATGTGGTTTCAGATAACCTGGATAACACTTCTCTAAATTTGTATGGACGAGATATCATTTTTCCACAGCTCCGAGATGATGGGGAAGATATCCATATACGGGTAGAAGCTCATAAAAAAGGTGTAGATTATCGAGAAGAGTATCAATTCATCTCTCGGGCGGGTTTCATTTTCCCAGTTTGTTTGCCACCTATAAAGATATTATGTGCAATGAAAGTTGCCGCTTTTATCAATGAGGAAAGAGGAGCAGATCTTTATGATTTGACGTTTCTCTTAGGACTTGCAAGACCTGATAGTAATTATTTAAGGCAAAAGCTTGGTATGACTTCAGAGTTTGAGATGTGGACTGCTATAGAGAAAACGCTATCCAATGTAGACATTGAGCTTAAAATCAAAGATTGCTCTCACACGCTTCTTTATGGGGAGTATGCAGCGAGGTTATTACAATTCAAAGAGATGGTTTCTCTTGAATTGGAGCGCATAAAAGAAGAATAAGTCGGTCCAAGGTAGCCTCAACCCCCAGTGAATATCATTTGGATAGATATAATCGCTGATATTGAAGGTCCGTATGGCAGGATATGCACTTTTCTTTGAAAATACGATACAATTGTCAGAAAATATTCTTAGATTTGCAATGGGTCGACCTGAGGTGTATGGGAGTAAAAGCTCCACCCTCATTAAAAATTATTGTGTTTTTTGGGCATTAAGCTTGATGAAGAGACCATTTCTATGGGCTTTCTTATCCAACTTATTTTGTGCCGTATTTTTGAAGATTGGTTTTAATCGCTTTGAGTAAGTGTGTGCCAGTCGGATAGTTAGATGATTATTGTGCTATTCCTGCTTTTAGAAAGTAATGAATGCACAATCCGTATCACCATCTGGTGATGAGTGGTACGGCTGATGTTTCAAACTGCTTGCGCTTCTGTCAAGTAGTGACCCAAATAGGCAAATACATATTGAGCTTAACGATCTCTGATGGTAAGGCTAAATTCCCTATGCTAACGCTACTTAGATTGTTATGCCTTGAAGTGTTATTAGTAATTACAAAAGTGTTTTATTATGGAAAAGAAAAGAATTGCCCTAGCTGGGTCCAGGGGTGGCACTGGTAAAACCACATTATCCGTAGTACTCGGTACTATTCTTCGTGAAACCTACGGCAAGAAGGTGTGTTTTGTTGATTGTGACTTTTATCAACATCCTATCTCAGCCCAAAAGCAGTGGGAAGAGGATTTTATTGAAAAGAATAAAGAGCTAGCAAAAGAAATATTTGGAGCTCACGGATTGGATGTTAGCAAGAGAGTTGCACCCCCTATTATCAATATGCAAATAGGATTTGAAAAGGAGATGATGCCTGAAGCTATAGAGAAAGCCTATCCTGAATGTGATGTCTATATCTATGACTTTAAGGACTCTCTAGACAATGAGGAGGCCCTCACTTATCTGACGAAAATGGACTGTGTCATCCTACCCACTATCGCAGACTCGGTTAACATACCGTCGACCTTCCATTGGATTGAGAAAATGAATGCCAAGCTAAACAAGCTAAAGACGAATGAGAAGGGTGGTCTTGAGTTCTCAAGACTTAACTCGCTCTTTTTACTATTCAATCATTTTAATGATCTAACTTGTGACTTTAGCCTTAAATCTTGGCTTGAAGACGAAGCTAAGAAGGCCAATATCGTGACTCTAGAAAACATGGTACGATACTTCTCTGGCGTAGCTCGAGATCTTAGCTGTGTGTCAAAGGGAAATAAGGACTTCTTCCTTTCTGTTTACTTACAACCATCTAATCCATATATGGAAGAGACCAATATTCACCAAGTTGCGGAAGAGATCTTCATTAGTGCTGGTATTGTTGATAGAAAAGTGGTAGAACCACATGTCATTCAAGATGCTACTATTCTACATCAAACCATTGTAGAGGATCTCAAGCAACAACTTGATGAAATAGGTATGAGTGGTAGGCATTTGTCGGTTCCACATCTCTCAGCGAAATACAAAGAGATTTGGGAGACCTACCAACGTCTTTGCTCTATGTCTGCCGATGAGATCGAAAAGCTATTCGGGAGAAAGCCATCTGATGCAGTTTGATATTTAGGGCAAGCGATCTCTTGCTGTCTAGAATCGAGTATGAAGGATCGATGCTTTCATGCTCGATTCTAGTCTTGCGGGTGGTTACCCTCTCCCTCTAATGGCATTATTTCTTACCTTCAGACATCATATTGTCCAATAAGCCAATTTACATTCGCTTATCGATGATGAGATTGCAATATTTATACTATCTTTGTGTGATTAAAGATTAGGATATACCGTAATACAGATATTATCATGAGTAAGGATATGATTACAATAACTCTGCCTGATGGTTCGAAAAAGGAGTATGAGAGTGGGGTGACTGCGCTACAAGTGGCTGAGGATATTAGTCCTAGGCTCGCTAAGGAGGTGCTAGCTGCGACGGTTAACGATAAAATCGTGGATCTCACTCGTCCTATTGAGACAGATGCTTCGCTCCGGCTGCATAAGTGGGAGGATGACGAAGCCAAGCATGCCTTTTGGCATACCAGTGCGCACTTGATGGCAGAGGCCCTTCAGGAGCTTTATCCTGGGATTAAGTTTGGTATAGGACCCGCCATTGAAAATGGCTTTTACTATGATGTAGACCCAGGTGAGGGGGTACAGATAAAAGAGTCTGACCTTCCTGCCATTGAGGCGAAGATGCGGGAGCTTGCATCTAGGAAAGAAACTCTTGTGAGGAAGAATATTTCAAAGCAAGAGGCTCTTGACTACTGGAATAGGAAAGGCGACCAATACAAGGTGGAGCTGATCACCGACTTGGAGGATGGTACCATTACTACCTACACTCAGGGTGGCTTTACCGACCTTTGTAGAGGGCCTCACCTCCCCGATACCTCGAGTATTAAAGCCATCAAGCTCCTCACCGTAGCTGGTGCTTACTGGAGAGGAGATGTGAAGCGACCACAGCTGACTAGAATCTATGGCATCACCTTCCCTAAGAAGAAGATGCTGGACGAGTATCTAGCTCTTTTGGAGCAGGCCAAGGAGCGTGATCACCGAAAGATAGGCAAAGACCTGGAGCTATTTGCCTTTTCACAAAATGTAGGTGCAGGGTTGCCCCTATGGCTACCTCGGGGTACACAGCTAAGGCTTCAGCTGGAGGAGTTTTTGAGAAAAATCCAAAAGCAATATGGTTATGAGCAGGTGATCACACCACATATCGGGAATATCAACCTGTATAAAACCTCTGGGCACTATGCTAAGTACAAGGATGATGCCTTCCGGCCTATTGAGACGCCACAAGAGGGTGAGCTATTTATGCTCAAGCCAATGAACTGCCCTCACCACTGCGAGATATATAAGACCAAACCAAGGTCGTACCGCGATCTCCCTGTACGCTTGGCAGAGTTTGGCACGGTGTATAGATATGAGCAGAGTGGGGAGCTCCATGGTCTCACTCGCGTGCGTGGATTTACTCAGGATGATGCGCACCTTTTCTGCCGTCCAGATCAGATTAAGGAGGAGTTTATCAAGGTGATGGATATTATCTTTATCATCTTTAAAGCTCTTGACTTCAGTCAGTTTGAAGCTCAAATCTCGCTGAGAGATCCTAATAACAAGGAGAAGTATATTGGTTCGGATGAGAATTGGGATAAGGCTGAGCAGGCGATTATTGAAGCTTGTAATGAGACGGGCCTAAAGACACATATAGAGTATGGAGAGGCTGCCTTTTATGGTCCTAAGCTCGACTTTATGGTAAAGGATGCGCTTGGTCGTCGCTGGCAACTAGGTACCATTCAAGTAGATTACAATCTACCTGAACGTTTTGAGCTAGAGTACACTGGCGAGGACAATCAAAAGCACCGTCCTGTAATGATTCACAGAGCACCATTTGGCTCTATGGAGCGTTTTGTGGCTGTTTTGATTGAGCACACTGGTGGTAAGTTCCCATTGTGGTTGGCTCCAGATCAGGTGGCTATCCTTCCTATCTCAGAGCGCTTTAATGATTATGCATTCAAGGTATTGAGAGAGCTAGCACTGCATGACATTCGAGCTTTGGTAGACGATAGAGCCGAGAAAATAGGCAGGAAAATACGTGATAATGAGCTAAAACGCATCCCTTACCTCCTAATCGTAGGCGAAAAAGAGGCCGAGGAGGGTACTGTATCTGTGAGAATTCAGGGGCAAGGTGATCAAGGTTCCGAAAAAATTGGTATCTTTGCAGACCGTGTGTTGAAGGAAGTTGACGCACAGATGAATGCTTGGCGCTATGAGCAACAAGCTACAGAGGAAAAATAAGTAATAACAATAAACAAACTAGCATAAATAAACGACTGATTGACTACAAACTGAATGGGGAATATTAATAGACGAAATCCGAGGGGCCCATATAATAAGGCCGATGAGCCACAAGAGAAGATCAATGAGCAGATTAGAGCTCGTGAAGTAAGGCTTGTTGGTGATATTGTTGAGCAGGGAATCTACTCTATACAAGAGGCTCGTAGAATTGCGGATGAGCAAGAGCTGGATTTGGTAGAGATCTCGCCTAATGCTGAACCACCAGTTTGTAAGATACTTGACTACCAAAAGTATCTATATCAGAAGAGGAAGAAAGCTAAGGAGCAGAAAGCTAAGCAGACGAAGATCGTAGTAAAAGAGGTGCGATTTGGCCCTCAAACCGATGATCACGATTACGAATTTAAGCTACGTCATGCAAAGGGATTCCTTGAAGAGGGTAATAAGGTGAAAGCCTATGTATTCTTTAGAGGTCGCTCTATTGTCTTTAAGGATCAAGGAGAATTGCTTCTCCTAAGATTCGCGCAAGACCTTGAGGAGTATGGCAAGGTGGATCAGATGCCTAAACTTGAGGGGAAAAGGATGATTATGATGTTTTCACCTCTAAAGGGAGCTAGCAAGAAAAAGTAACAACTTCTATCAGAGGTGGCGAGAAGGGATGCAACTCTTCTTTACTGCCGAAGGTAGACTTATTTGATAACTAATTAATAATTGACTGGAATGCCTAAGATGAAGACTAATCCCGGTGCTAAGAAGAGATTTTCTCTCACCGGATCAGGTAAAATCAAGCGCAAGCATGCTTACAAGAGCCATATTTTGGCTCACAAAACCAAGAAGCAGAAGCGTAACCTCACTAACTCTGGACTTGTACACAAGTCTGATGTCCGTGGTGTGAAGAAGCTTCTCGGTATAGGTTGAGTAAGTTTTTAAGCAGAGAAAAGAGATTTTTTTTAACAGAGTGTGATTGCCCTTTACAAGAGCCTTACCAATGTAGGTGATGCCGCTCACGCTCAAAGATTTTTAGAACAATGCCAAGATCAGTAAATCACGTCGCTTCAAGAGCGAAGAGGAAAAAGATTTTAAAGCAAACCCGTGGCTACTATGGTGCACGTAAGAATGTATGGACTGTAGCCAAGAACACATGGGAGAAAGGCCTTCAGTATGCCTATCGTGACCGCAAGACCAAGAAGCGTAATTTCCGCTCACTATGGATCCAGCGTATCAATGCAGCTGCTAGAGAGGAAGGTCTATCTTACTCTAAGTTTATGGGTATGCTTAAGGCTAAGGGTATAGATATCAATCGCAAGGTTCTCGCTGACCTAGCAATGAATCACCCTGAAGCTTTCAAGGCCATCGTAGAGCAAGCTCGCTCATAAGGCTTACTTTTGTATATTAAGGCAGAAGAGGTATTGACTAGATCAGTACCTCTTTGCTATTTTGAGGCTTTAATATCCTAAGTAGTCAAAGCTTTTAATTAGCTTTGTAAATAAAATATGGAAATGATGAATCCGCAAGAGATACGAATTGAAGATTATACGTACAACCTCCCACCAGAAAGGATTGCAAAGTATCCATTGGAGGAGAGGGACCATGCCAAGATGCTCTATTATGCCGAGGGGAATATAGAGAGTTATGACTTCACCGACTTGACTAGTCTATTGCCTAGCAATTCGGTATTGGTGATGAATACCACCAAGGTTATTAGAGCTCGATTGACTTTTTTTCGTCAAACTGGTGCTCGAATAGAGGTCTTTTGCCTTGAGCCGTACTCTCCATCGCTCTATGAGTTGTCACTAAGCACAAAACATGAGGTCATCTGGCATTGCCTGGTGGGGCAGTCACGTAAATGGAAGGAAGAGTACCTGTACCAGCCTCTTGCAGATGGTACCCTATTAAAGGTAAGTAGAGTGGACGGCCATTGCAGCAGTGGCTCTTTAATTCGATTTGAATGGTCTAATGAGATGACCTTCGGAGAGCTCCTTGAGCACTTGGGGGAGTTACCTATTCCACCGTACCTTAATAGAGATACAGAGGAGAGTGACCTGAGGGATTACCAAACGGTCTATGCTCGTGAAGAGGGTA
>NZ_HF988918.1:43403-97074 GCF_000435035.1 Porphyromonas sp. CAG:1061
CTCGTGAAGAGGGTAGTGTGGCAGCACCTACGGCTGGCCTTCATTTTTCAGAAGACCTGCTTTCAAGACTCAAGGAGAAGGGGGTAGACCAGATCCCAATAACTCTGCACGTAGGTGCAGGTACTTTTTTGCCCGTGAAGAGTGCTACAATGGGAGGGCACGAGATGCATACTGAGGTGATTGAAGTACGGCTCTCATCTCTCCAGTCTATTTATAATGCACTCCTCGAAAAAAGGCCTATAGTGTCGGTAGGCACGACCAGCACCCGCACTTTAGAGAGTTTGTACTATATGGGTATTCAGGTTATAGAGTCGGCAAATGACCCCCTCAGTGTACCTCAATGGATACCCTACGAAACAACAACCTCTACTACAACTGAGGAGGCGATAAAAGCCTTGATAGACTACCTGGAGGCCAACGGTGTTGATCGATTGTTTGGGCAGACCCAATTAATCATTGTTCCTGGATACGCCTATAAGCTGGTTGATTATTTGATTACCAATTTTCACCAGCCCAATAGCACTCTGCTATTATTGGTAGCTGCATTCATAGGGAGCGATTGGCACAAGATATATGACTTTGCTTTGCGTAATGATTATCGCTTTCTAAGCTATGGAGATGGCTCATTGCTCAAGAAAAGACAGGTAAGCTCAAATGTCTGAAACCAGTGCGATAAATAGGCGAATACTTAAACTCGCTCTGCCTAATATACTGAGCAATCTCACAGTACCTCTTCTAGGGATTGTAGACCTCACGCTCTCAGGACACTTGGAAGATGCCTATGCCATAGGTGCCATAGCCATAGCTACCACTATGTTCAATCTCATTTATTGGAATTTTTCGTTCCTTAGAATGGGTACTACAGGCTTGACTGCACAGTCTCATGGAGCTGGCAATCACCTCGCTATGGGTAGGAACCTCACCCAATCGCTGTTGATTGCTTTGATGGGTGGGGTATTTATCTTACTATTGCAGCAGCCGATATTAAATCTCACTTTATTGATTCTTAAGCCAGAGGGTGGGCTTATTTCATACGCCACGATCTATTATGATATAGTTGTATGGGGAGCACCAGCCGTATTATGCACATTAGCCCTCAATGGTTGGCTTATTGGCATGCAGAACACCTGGTATCCGATGGCGGTTAGTATTATGACCAATGTCACTAATATCGCCATTAGTGCCTGCTTGGTGATATTGGGGGGAAAAGGCATCACCGGCATTGCTACTGGTACCCTTGTGGCACAATGGCTTGGTGCTACATCACTGCTGATCGGAGCCTATCTGCTCTATTTTAAGAAAAATCGTGTCTCGCTACCGAGAAAGCTAGAAGAGCTAAAGGTGGGGCTACGCAGATACTTTGGCACCAATCTCCACATATTTCTGCGTACTATACTCATCTCATTGATTTCGGCCTTTTTCACCTATGCGGGGTCTACCCAAGGGGCTTTGATACTGGCTGCAAATGCGCTTCTATACCAGGCCTTTACCTTCTTCAATAACTTTGTTGATGGCTTTGCATTTGCAGGTGAAGCAATTGTAGGACACTATTATGGGATGAAAAATAGGCACTTGCTTACAAAGTCGGTTAAATTGCTGATAGTATGGGGCGCTGCATTTGCATTAATAACTAGCTTGCTGTATTTCATTATTTCGGAGCCTTTTCTTGCCTTTTTAACTGATAAGGAAGAGGTGATCAATATTGCTCACAACTATTTGATTTGGGTCTACCTATTGCCTGTTATGGGTTTCCTCGCCTTCTTATACGATGGTGTATTTGTAGGGATTACTGCGACTCGCGAAATGCTCCTAAGTATGTTGTTTGCTGTTGCGGTATTTTTTGCTCTCTATTTTACGCTACCATTAACAGATGTCAATCATAATCTTTGGGCAGCCTTTGTTATGTACTTATTGGCGAGAGGTGGGTGCCAAATCCTTATGTCTCGGAAGATGGTTGGGCTAGGCAAGCCCTTTGAGTATGTCTACACGCTCTCGGTAGGGACCACCTATTTGGATTCGGAAGAAAAGATAAAGAATTATCTCGCAACTGAATTTCCAAGCAGTCAGTTCTCTAGATTTTACATCACCGATGATATATCAGAGTACTCGTCAAGAAAGTACCTAAATAGCGTGCTACGAGTGGAAAGCTCCCTTACACTAGATGAGATGATTGCAAAGACAAAGCAAATTGAATCTCAATTTGGGAGGAAGAAAGAGCCCTCTGGTGATGTAGCTCTGGATATTGATGTGGTGCTTATGGATAGCCAAATACTTCGAAACAAAGACTTTAATAGAGATTACTTTCAGATCGGATATAACGAGATAAAAACAATACAATATGGACAAGAAAACTACTAGGCGAGTTTATGGCTACACCTGTAGCTACTTGCTTTTAACACTTTCGCTACACATTGCCAATCATTTCTTCTTTGAGAGTCATTTCGTACAGTACCTTGCACTATATATACCTCTTATGATGCCTCAACACATGATGTTGTTAAGGCAGAAAAGCAAAATGGTTTTTGATGACACTACCTATCTACTGATGTTTATATTTATGATGGTTGTCTCCATGGTCCTTTACACTCTTTTCTTCTTCCTCTGAACGTCCTATTCTATAGCCAAAAAGTGTTATCTTTGCATTACGTATGATGATAGATAATGTAGGAGATAAAGGAAACCTCATAGGCAAGCGTTTTGTATTTGAAACGTTGGGGTGTAAACTTAACTTTTCTGAGTCGAGTCACTTGTCTCGTGCTTTGATTGAAAAAGGCATGAAGGTTGCTGACTCAGGAGAGGTGGCAGATATATGCTTGGTAAATACTTGCAGTGTTACAGAGGTTGCCGAAAAGAAAGGGCGTCAACTAGTTAGGCGCCTTCATAGAGAGCATCCAGATGCACGCATAGTAGTTACTGGTTGCTACG
Organism: Porphyromonas sp. CAG:1061; assembly: GCF_000435035.1. Taxonomy (NCBI): domain Bacteria; kingdom Pseudomonadati; phylum Bacteroidota; class Bacteroidia; order Bacteroidales; family Porphyromonadaceae; genus Porphyromonas; species Porphyromonas sp. CAG:1061. The sequence goes on from NZ_HF988918.1 coordinate 46,329, forward strand.
CTCAGCTTAACCCAGAGGCATTTTTAAGTCTGGAGGGAGTCGATTTGATTATAGGTGCTCGAGATAAAGGGCGTTTACTAGAATATATTGAAGGGCTTGAGAGTAGGGGAGTAGATGGTCACTTAGTACATACCCCTATTGAGGAGGTCGATTCATTTGAGGCCTCTATATCAAGTGAAGGCCGCACCCGTCACTTCTTAAAGGTACAGGATGGTTGCGACTATAGATGTAGCTATTGTACTATTCCTAAAGCTCGTGGGAAAAGTCGGAATGGGACGATAGAGGAACTAGTAGAATTGGCTCGAGGAGTAGCACGCAGTGGAGGCCGTGAAATAGTTCTTGTAGGTGTAAATGTCGGGGACTTTGGACGTAGCACTGGGGAGCAGTTTATTGACCTTTTACGCGCTTTAGACGAAGTAGAAGGGATTGATCGCTATAGAATATCCAGCATTGAACCTAACCTTATTACGGATGAAATCATTCGCTTTGTGGCACACTCTAAGAGGTTTGCTCCTCACTTTCACATTCCGCTCCAAAGTGGTAGCGATGAGGTGTTGAAGCTCATGCGTCGCCGGTACAATAGATCGCTTTTCAAGCACAAGGTGATGCTTATTAAGGAGATAATGCCTGATGCTTTCATAGGGGTAGATGTGATTGTAGGAATGCGTGGCGAGTTGGATGAGTATTTTGAGGATGGACTCAATTTTATCAGTGAATTACCAGTCAGCAAGTTACATGTCTTTTCGTATAGTGAGCGCCCTGATACTGATGCGTTAAAGATCCAGCCGATAGTTCCTCCCGAAGTCAAGCACCAAAGAAGCCAAAGATTGTTGGAGCTGAGCGATAAAAAACATGTTGCCTTCGTTCAATCACAACTTGGTACTCAGGGAAGGGTATTGGTGGAGCATCACGCATCTGGTGCTGATGGTCAGTGGCTCTATGGATATACTGGTAACTATGTTCGCGTGCGTCTTCCTTTCCGATCAAATATAGAAGGGCGCCTTGTGGAGGTGAAGTTACACGATATAATTGAGGGCGACTGTGTAGTTAGTGGCTCATTTATAGACGATGAAAGAACTGAGTAAAGGGGAAATTTGGCGAGGGAAGCTATTGTATTCCCTATTACGACTAATCGGATATTTACCTAGTTGGTGGCACTATGGTATGAGTTGGTGCATCTCATATCTACTTCAATATGTGATTGGCTATCGGAGGAAAGTTGTACAAGCGAATTTAGCAAATTCCTTCCCCGAAAAAAGCAAGGCTGAGCTCCGAAAACTTGAGCGGGCTTTCTATCATCACCTATGCAATGTGGGAGTAGAGACGGTGATGCTAGCTGCATTTGGAGAGCGTCGGTTTAGGCGTCACGTGTGTATTGAGAATCCTGAGCTGATTGAGGAACTGCACAAAGAGAATAAGCGCATCTTTTTCTTACTCGGCCATTACGGTAATTGGGAGTGGTATACTGGATGCCAGTTGCTGCTACCTGTGACTGAATTCAACGTTGCTTTTGTGCGACAGAAAGGTGCTTGGCACTATGTTCTATCAAAGCTTAGAAGCAAATTTGGCGCTCAATTGATGGATAAGTGGGATGCAGCAAAGATTATTCTGCACCAACGAAACGATAATAGCAATAAGACCTATATAATGGTGGCTGATCAAGCTCCAGGCATTGAAGGAGCAGAGCTTTTCGTTGACTTTCTAAACCAATACACAGCAGTAGTCACTGGTATGGATCGTCTTGCGAAGATGCTAGGAGCAGCGGTAGTGTATGTAGATGTGGAGCGTCCGAAACTTGGAAAATACCGACTTAAGCTTGTAGAAATGACAAGAGATGCTAGTCAGCTCCCCAAACACCAACTATCAAAAGACTTTATGCAGCTACTGGAAAAGACCATCAGAAGAAAGCCTGAGTTATGGCTTTGGTCTCACAAACGGTGGAAGGTGACTCCAGAGCTAGTTAAAGAGCGCTTTCCACATAAAGATATAGAAATGGCATGAAAGAGATAGCCATAGTAGTACTTTCATGGAATGCACAACCATTATTGGAGCGGTATTTGCCTGATTTAGTACAGCATACCCCTCTAGATCTTGCTGATATTATACTAGCAGATAATGGTAGTAGCGACGCCTCTGTAGCTTATGCTAAAAGTCTTGGCGTAAAGGTAATTGAGCTAGGAGAAAACTATGGTTTTGCTAGAGGTTACAACGAAGCAATAGCTCGCTTGGAGCATAATTATGTACTACTACTCAATAATGATGTGCGAGTATCTCCAGGCTGGCTCGAACCCCTCTACCACTTCATGGAAACCCACAGGGATGTGGTGTCAGTACAGCCAAAGATAAGATGGGATAGAGCTCCTCAAAGCTATGAATATGCTGGGGCTGAAGGTGGATATTTGGACTACCTCGGATATCCTTTTTGTAGAGGACGTATTTTTGAGACACTTGAGAAGGATCACGGGCAATACGGCTTAGAGCCTAAAGAGGTCTTTTGGACGAGTGGGGCAGCAATGTTAGTTCGCAGGAGTGCCTATATTGATGCCGGAGGTTTTGATGCTTCGTTTTTTGCTCATCAAGAAGAAATAGACTTATGCTGGCGATGGCGTATTGCGGGGCATCGACTATATGTAGTACCTGAAAGTACTGTGTATCATTATGGTGGTGCTTCGCTAAGTAGCACAGATCCTCGTAAAACATTTCTCAACTTTCGCAATAACCGAAAGATGCTCTATAAGAACCTACCAGATAGTAAACGCTTTTGGATACTATCAGTGAGGTGGTTGTTGGATCTAGTTGCCATGGCCACTTTTATGGTACAAGGTAAATGGGGGGATGCTAAAGCAGTTGTGAAAGCACTTCGAGCCTATCGTAGTATGGAGAAAACCGTCTCTAGAGATAGTGAGGGCCGAGACGTAGCCTTTCAAAAGCTCTATAAAAGATCACTGCTAATACGATATCACATACATCGCGAGAAAACTTTTGACCAACTGAAAGTATGAAAAGAATATCAATACTCATCTGTAGCACACTACTTTCCTCAATCCTCATAGTGGGCTGCCAAAGTAAGGCTAAAAAGGGAGCTGAGCAGATGATTGCGACAGCGGATAGTTTGATAAATATTGATGCACTAGACAATGCTTTGGAATGGCTGGATAGTGTGAAAGTGGTATACCCGAATGAGGTTGAGAGCCGACGTAAAGCCCTAGAAAAGTCCAGGAATATTAGACTCGAACTGAGTCGCAGAGACTCTCTAGCTTCTGTAGAACGTCTTAGTCTTCTTGAAGCCTTTACCGATAGTCTATATCAACAGTTTAGACTCATTCCGGCTAAAGATATGCCTGATGAAAACATACTTCGCTTTAGAGGATACGACCCAGCCTCCAAGGCACCAGAGTCGCCTTTTATCGACGCTTATATAGCCAGTAATGGTACTCTTGAGCTAATTGCATCAGCTTCAAGTACTACCCAGTTAAATATAGTCTTCATTCGCATCTCTGACCGTGCCAATGACACTTATATACTTAGCGACACGCTGCAGTACGATGGGGGGCTGAATTATAGGTATAGCAATCTCGGTCGCCATTACGAACGACTTACTTTTGCGGGGAAAAGGGGAATGCCTTTAGGACAATTTGTAGCCCTAGCTCCAAGTAACTCTAAACTAGGTGTAGAGTTTTGCAATGAAAAAGGAAAAGCAGTGGTACGCTTTGGTCTAAATCAAGAGGCTAGGGTGGCCATTACCAATAGCTACAAGTATGTAGCTGCATTAGAAGAGATGAAAGATATATATATATCACTGAACAAGCATGAAAAACGGCTTCAAAATAGTCTGAATCTAAATAGTGAGGAAAAAATAAGGTAACTTTGTCCAACTGAACATCAAATAGCTATAAACATATGAATAAGGAATTAAGCGCAAAATATGACCCATCAGAGGTAGAATCGAAGTGGTACGACTATTGGATGAGATACAAGCTGTTCTCCTCTAAGCCAGATAACCGACCACCCTACACAATCGTAATGCCACCACCAAATGTCACAGGTGTGTTGCACATGGGTCATATGCTTAATAATACGATTCAAGATATATTGATTCGCCGAGCAAGAATGACTGGCTACAATGCTTGCTGGGTACCTGGTACGGACCACGCTTCTATTGCAACGGAAGCAAAAGTTGTGGAGCGACTAGCTAGCAAAGGGATCAAAAAGAGTGACCTCTCTCGTGAGGAGTTCTTAAAGCATGTATGGGAGTGGACCCATGAGCATGGCGGAATTATCATTGAGCAACTCAAAAAAGTCGGTACCTCATGCGATTGGGATCGTTTGGCCTTTACCATGGATGAGACACGTAGCAAAGCGGTAATAAACGTTTTCTGCGACCTTTATCGCAAGGGACTTATCTACCGTGGTGTCCGAATGATTAATTGGGATCCAAAGGCTAAAACAGCTATTTCAGATGAGGAGATTATTTATCACGAGACGGAGAGCAAGCTATACTATGTTCGCTACTTTGTTGAGGGTGAGGCAGATAGGTATATTGTAGTAGCCACGACACGTCCTGAGACTATTTTCGGAGATACTGCCGTTTGTGTTCACCCTGATGACGAGCGTTATAAGTGGCTTGAAGGCAAAAAGGTAATAGTGCCAGGGGTAGGGCGTGCCATCCCCATTATTCACGATGAATATGTAGATAGAGAGTTCGGTACAGGATGTCTTAAAGTGACTCCTAGTCACGATGTCAATGACTATATGCTAGGTCAGAAGTACAACCTTCCTGAGCTAGATATATTTAATGACGATGGTACTCTCAACCACTTAGGTGGCAAGTACGAAGGCGAAGATCGCATGGACGTGCGCAATAGCTTCATAGAGGAGTTGCAGGGCCTTGGATTAGTAGAAAAAATAGAGAACTACACCAATAAGGTGGGACTTTCTGAGCGTACTCATGTGCCTATAGAGCCAAAGCTCTCTATGCAATGGTTCCTCAAGATGAAGGAATTGGCTGCACCTGCATATCGAGCTGTAATGGAGGACGATGTGCAGTTGGTACCAGACCGCTTCAAGGGAGTGTATGCCTCTTGGATGGAAAATGTAAGGGACTGGAACATCTCTCGTCAGCTTTATTGGGGGCATAGGATCCCCGCTTACTTCCTTCCTGACGGCACTATAGTGGTAGGAGAAACTCCCGAAATAGCTTTGGAAGAAGCAAGAAAACAGACTGGAGATCGAAGCCTTGAAATGAAGGATTTGACTCAAGACCCCGATACACTAGATACTTGGTTCTCATCTTGGCTGTGGCCTATTTCCCTCTTTGGTGACCCTCTGGAGAAGCATAATGCAGAGTTGGATTATTACTACCCAACTTCTGACCTCGTAACAGGTCCTGATATCCTATTCTTCTGGGTAGCTAGGATGATTATTGCTGGCTATGAGTATAGGGGAGAAAAGCCATTTAAGAATGTCTTCCTTACTGGGATAGTGCGGGATAACTTGAGGCGTAAAATGAGTAAGTCTCTTGGTAATAGTCCTGACCCACTAGAGCTAATTGATAAGTATGGGGCCGATGGAGTACGTATGGGACTTATGACGGCGGCTTCGGCTGGTAACGATATTTTATTTGATGAGGGATTGGTGGAGCAAGGACGTAACTTCAGTAATAAGCTATGGAACTCCTTCCGTCTAATCCAAGGCTGGGAAATAAGTGATACTATCACTCAAGAGGAGGCTCAGAAAGCTGCGATTGATTGGTTCGAACAACTTCTTAGGAAAGAAGAGACTATTCTTGCCGATCACTTTAAGAAGTATCGTATCAATGATGCTGCATTATTGATGTACAAGCTAATTCGTGACGACTTCTCCGGGACTTATCTTGAGCTGATTAAGCCCCCTTATGGTGCTCCAATAGATAGAGCTACCATCATGGCAACGAATCGTTTTTTCGAAGAACTTCTGAAGCTGCTACATCCATTCATGCCATTTATCACTGAGGAGCTATGGCAAGCGATAGCAGAGCGACAGGAGGGAGAGAGCATTATGGTAAGCCAGGTAAGAGAGCTACAGTCCTTCGATGAGAAGGTTATAGCACAGATGGAGAGAGATCGCTCTATAATTACACAAATACGTAACTTGAGAGCTAAGAAAAATCTATCTCCAAAGGAAGAGTTAGAGCTACATACAGAGGCTAATCTTTCCGACGTTTCAAAGGCAGTTATTACCAAACTTGCTAACATTACTAGCTACCAACACCAACAGCCACGTGAAGATGCAGAAATGGTTACATTCCAGATTGAAACATCTCTCTTTGGGATACCTGTAGCAGGACTTGTCGATGTGGTAGCAGAAATCGAAAAGCTGAAGGCAGACCAGGAGCACCTGCAAAAGTTCCTCAAAGGTGTACAGAGCAAGCTTAATAACCCTAAGTTTGTCGATAAGGCTCCAGAGGCTGTTGTTGCCATGGAACGTAAAAAAGAGCAAGATGCAATTACAAAGCTTCAGACTATTCAAACGAGACTTGATAGCTTGGAATAAGTTTGTAGCTTTATAAATGAGAAGAGTAGGGCAGAATACCATATAATTGGTATTTAGCCCCTCTTTTTGCTAAAGTAATATGATAGAAGGGAAAATAGACCTATCAACGAAGGAGATTCTTAGGCTATCTTGGCCAGTCTTTATTTCACTAATTGCCCAAAATCTGATTGGAGTGATTGACACTGCATTCGTATCTAGGGTTGGTGAAGTAGAGCTTGGTGGAACTGCTATGGGAAGCCTTGTTTACTTTAGCATATATACTGTAGGGTGGGGGCTAGCAAGCGGCACTCAGATAATGATTAGCCACCGATACGGTGCCAAGAAGTTTAACCAGATAGGAAGGGTTTTAGGGCAGAGTATCAGACTATTGTTACTTGCCGCATTACTTGTCATGGCACTAGGCTTCTCACTCGGCCCAAAGCTCTTCAACTCTCTGCTAAGTAGCGAGAATGTGGCTAATAGTGCTGTAGACTATTGGACTTATCGTAGCTTCGGCTTTCCATTTGCCTTTCTTGCCTCTACCTTTCGTTCTTTTTTCGTTGGCATATCACGTACTAAGGTATTGACCCTTAATTCAGTGGTAATGTCCATAGTCAATATTACCCTTGATTACGGACTTATTTTTGGCAATTTTGGCCTCCCAGAAATGGGGGTTAAAGGTGCTGCTCTAGCAAGTGTGATAGCGGAATTTTCTTCGCTTGTCTTCTATTTCTTGTATACATTGTGGAGACTAGATGGAAACTTCTTTGGCCTTAATAAGGCAAATCTGATGGTATGGGACAAAGGCCTCTCAAAGCAACTATTTGGGCTTAGCTATTACCTTATGCTACAGGCCTTTGTGAGCCAAGCCGCATGGGCAATATTCTTCTTTATGATTGAAAGTTTGGGAGAGCGTCAGCTGGCAGTGGCATCTATCACAAGACAGCTGTACGTGCTTTTCTTTATACCACTCAATTCGTATGGTACAGCAGTTCGCACTACAGTCGGTCATATTGTTGGTGCTGGTATGATAGATGAGCTATGGAGCTATTTATTGAGAGCTATAAAGCTTTCATTCGGCACCATGCTGATCTTCTTTACATTCGTACAGCTTTTCCCTGAGATACCATTGCGTATTTTTACAGACAATACGGACTTAATCCAATCCTCTGTACCAACCCTTAGGGTGCTTGCCACAGCTGCATTAATAGCATCAGCTGGTAATATGTTTTTCAATGCGGTTAGCTCAAGTGGTAATACGCGTAGGGTATTCCAGATAGAGATGCTCAATGCATCTTTCTATCTGATTTATGGTGCTACAGTTGTCTACTTACTTAATGGCACAGTGGCAATGTGTTTTACTATCGAGATCATCTACTTCCTTTCAATCGCACTAATGAGCTATAAGTCTATGAAGCGACTTATAGAGAAAAACTCATAACAACACACATCTAAGAGCATTCCTTTTATTTCTCTTGGGTTACTCACTAAGAATGTGTGGTCGTTCATCTCCTTTTTATTGCCTGGAATTGTAGGCTCCACAAATAATTGACACTATGCTACTTAACATAACACCTATTATAATAATAGTAGGAAGGAGATGGAATGTTCCATATAATTGCCCTATTTAAGCACTATCTATATTTTTATTAGCAAGAATAACAGAGGCATAATATCTCATTTAGTGCAGAAGACCTATTTCTGTAATAGACTTTTATTTCTCAGTAGAGAATGCTCAATGGAACGTTAATATGTCTGGTGTTACTTATAAGAGATACAACCATGGAGGCTCCTATTTTCTGGAGCGATACCAGCGCCAAATCTATTTTCCCAAACAAAGAACACTGTAACTTTCCTGAACTTTTCCAACTGAAAATAAGTGAAAAAAGTAGCTAAAAGAGGGCTTCTGAAACTCTCTTCCTAACCTACTGTAACCCAATACTTTATATAAGCGTCAATTGAGATGCAACTAAGTAATCGGCGAGTTGCATAGCTAAAAGAGGGCTTCTGAAACTCTCTTCCTAACCTACTGTAACCCAATACTTTATATAAGCGTCAATTGAGATGCAACTTTTACCCTACTTGCATAAGTAATTATATACCCCCAATTAATTTCAATTCTTAATTGCATATTAATATAGGAAGAAGAAATATGATTAGTAGGATATATAGCTTACTCAGTGGAATGAGTAAAGGTTTCGAATGTATTATCATCGTAATAAACGATTATTTTGGTGATACTTCTTTTCACCTCAGACATTACTGTCTGTTTATCAATAGTAGTAGAAGTTGAATTATCCTGATTAGGCTCCGCAGTATTATTTCTTAATGGCTCAGAATTAGCACTAAATAGAGTTCGCTGAGAATTCGACCCGACGAAAGAGGGCTGGGAAAGGTTATCATGCGAAAGAGCTTCTCCTGAAGCAACATTAGTATTACTCGTTGAATTAATATCTTTAGTTCGTTCTCCTTGACCACTACGAATCCACTCCTCATTATAAATGGGAAATGCAGAGAGAATTTGATACATCACCATTGGACTAATATTATTTCGCCCCTTAATGACGTGATTTAACGTAGAAGTTTTTATCCCAGTTAATTCTGAAAATTCAGCTTGAGTAAGTCCTTCATCATTGATAATGGACTCTACTCTTCTCCCCTGCTCTACTAATTTTTCCTCTCTCTCATCCATAGAGTATTGTGAATTGAGATTTACAATATAAATATACTTGAAATGTATACAATGTGAATGTGAATTCACTGCAAAGTTAAACTAAATATATCAAATAAACAACCCAGATAAATATGAAATCGACCACTTCAGCTTAATGCAACTGCTAAAGCCTATAATGAATATATGTTATATTTATAATAGATTAGCAATTAAGTGCTTGTGGGATTTAGGCGGCCCCGTCATTGATGCGTTCGCATTACATTGGTTTTTGTATTCATATACGTCTTAGAATAGTTGTATATAATATTGAAAATAGATTGGAAATCATATAGTTATACATTTGTTCTTAATCGGTTAGAAGTGAAATAACGCGTGTTTTCGCATTGGCTTAAATTGCTTAATTTCTAGCTCGGGTAAAGAAATGGTTATCTATACGATAAATTAACAATGGGACTTTCATTCATAATTATATACTCAATAGATTTCAAATGTGAATGAAAAATGGATTTATTCACACATATATTTATTTACAATGTGAATTTATCTTGTTTATTTGCGGCAAGTGACTTAGGCATTTGAAGAGGGCAAAGAAATTGTTATCTTTGTAGAAGAATGTTTAATCCATAAATATGCTTTAATTATGAGACTCTTATTAATCAGCAATTCTGCTTCCCCTGGTGAACAGTATCTAGAGAAGCCAGCACAAGATATCGCAACATTTCTTGGCAATCAGAAGAAGAATGTGGTTTTCATCCCTTTCGCAGGAGTGACCTTTAGCTTTGATGCCTATGTTGATAAGGTCAATAAAGCTTTGTCGGGCGTAGGTGTTGAGGTCAAAGGCGTTCATACCTTTGATGACCCTATTAAAGCTGTAGAAGAAGCTGGTGCCATAATGGTAGGCGGAGGTAATACTTTTCAGCTTGCAAAGATGATGCAAGAGCAAGGTCTTATAGAAGCGATTAGAAAAAAGGTAATAGATGGTGGTGCTCCCTATGTAGGTTGGAGTGCTGGTAGCAATGTCGCGTGCCCTACTATCTGTACTACGAATGATATGCCGATTGTAGAGCCATTGAGCTTTAATGTCCTCAATTTAGTTCCATTCCAGATTAATCCTCACTACCTTGATACCCACCCTTCTGATCACGGAGGTGAGACACGAGAGGTCCGTATTCTTGAATATATTGAAGCCAATCCCACAATGTATGTAGCAGGGTTGAGGGAAGGCTGTCGTTTTTTAGTGGAAAATGGCAAGATAAAGCTTATTGGCGTTAGGACACTTCGTGTATTCAAAAAGGGCAAACAGATTACTGAGTATAGCACAGCGGATGACATTCAATTTTTAATGGAATAAAATGGCAGATTACAAAAAGACGGAGGAACAATTTGAAGGGGTGCTTTCAAATTGCAAGACGCTTTTTATCCACAAATTCAAGGATTATGGTGCTTCTTGGCGTGTAATGCGCCCTACTGCTATCACAGATCAAATCTATATTAAAGCTCAAAGGATAAGATCTGTGCAGGAAAAGAGGGAAAACAAGGTCGGAGAGGCTCTTAAATATGAGTTTATAGGGATCGTTAACTATGCGATTATGGGATTGGTTCAGCTAGAAAAGGGATATACTGACCAACCTACTGAAGATAAGGATCTACTCCTTCAGTGGTATGGTGAGTATGCTGCTAAGGCTAAAGAACTGATGTTTTCCAAAAACCATGACTATGGTGAGGCGTGGCGTAGTATGCGTATCTCCAGCATTACCGATATCATCCTTCAAAAGATATTTAGGACTAAGCAGATAGAAAATAATCAAGGAGCTACAAAAGTGAGCGAAGGTATTGATGCCAACTACCTTGACATGATCAATTACGCCATTTTCGCTCTAATAAAAATTAGTGAAGGATGTGATGCAATGGATTAAGTCAAAAAAAATATTGACTACCACTCTTCAGATTATAGTGGGCTTGGTCTTTGTCTTTTCTGGACTTATGAAAGGTATAGACCCAGTGGGTACCGCAATAAAAATTGGAGAGTACTTTAGCAGCTTCGGCATCCATTCCAATCCTAGTGTAGACCTTGTCTTTTCTGTAGCGCTTAATCTTTTTGAGAGTACGCTTGGCATAGCTCTTCTCTTAGGATTTAGACCATCAAAGACGAGAGTCGTGACACTTGCATTGATGGGGGCAATGACTCTGCTGACTCTCTATATCTATATTTTCAATCCTGTCACAGACTGTGGTTGTTTTGGTGATGCCATCACCATTAGTAACAAAGCTACGTTCTGGAAAAATGTTGTACTCCTTTCATTCGTTATCTACCTATATTTTAATGGAGACCATTGGTATCATTGGTTAAATGTGAAAGGCAATAATTATGCTCTACTTGCAGGAGTGATCGTTTTTCTAGGCTTTAACCTTGCGAATATCAAACATCTTCCTATTATAGACTTCCGTCCATATAAGGTTGGAAGCGACCTTATGGAACTGACCACTACTGGTGGATCGGAAGGAGAATACATCTACAACTTTGTCTACCAAAAAGATGGCGTTGAAAAGGTATTCGGAATTGATGAGCTCAATGACTTAGACTCCACTTGGATATTTGTGAGGGACGAGATTGAAGTTATCAAAGAGGCAACTAGGCCTCTAGGTGCTGACTTTGTACTCACTAGAGAAGATGGCAGTAATGCGATGGAGGACTTGGCTTATCAAGAGAGTGAAGCTATTTTAGTTATTTCCCCTGATATAACAGCGGTTCAACCCAAAATGCTTGAAGAGATGGTTGAAAAGTCTCCATACCCCCTACTCCTTGCTATGGGCAATACAGCTGATATCTGGAGCGATCCAAGGTATACAAAGCTTGAGAAGAGGTTTGCTGAAATCTTTTTTCTGGATAAAACTACAGCAATAACTATCGTACGTAGCAATCCAGGGGTTTTGCTGATTAAAGCAGGAAAAATTGTGGACAAACTATCAGGTAGTGACTTTGACTCTGCGTTAAATAGAGGAGTTATTAAAAGTAATTCACCTAGCTTAGGCCATCCGATATATAGCAGATTTGATAAGTTTGGTTTTATTGGGATACTATCAGCTTTATATATACTTATCACCCTCTGTGGTGGCATTATTAGAAGGATAAATATTGTAAAACGTAAGAAAGAGAAATGATTATGAGAAAAAACATTGTTGCCGGCAACTGGAAAATGAACACCTCACTCCCTGAGGGCATTCAGCTAGCCAAAGATGTACGTAGCTCTATTGAAGGTAAAAACCTTAACTGCGAGGTGATTCTAGGCGTACCATTTACCCACCTTAGCGAGGTAGCAAAGGCTGTAGCTGGTAGCCCTATCAAGGTAGCTGCTGAGAACTGTGCTAACGAGTCAAAAGGCGCATTTACTGGTGAGGTATCTGCTGAAATGGTTGCCTCTACTGGTGCCACTTATGTAATCCTTGGGCATAGCGAGCGCAGGCAATACTACCATGAGACTTCTGCTATTCTTAAGAAGAAGGTAGAGCTTGCTCTAGCTAATCAGCTAAAGCCAATATTTTGTATTGGAGAGGTACTCGAAGAGCGTGAGGCGGGTAAACACTTTGAGGTGGTAGAGCGTCAGGTAAAAGAGGCTTTATTTGATCTATCTGAAAGTGATTTCAAGAATATTGTATTGGCATACGAACCTGTTTGGGCCATTGGCACTGGCAAAACTGCCACGAGTGATCAAGCCCAAGAGATCCATGCACACATTCGCAAGGTAATAGCAGATAAGTATGGCAAGTCTATTGCTGATAATACTACCATTCTGTATGGCGGAAGTGCCAATGGTGGCAATGCTAAGGAGTTATTTAGTAAACCTGATGTAGATGGTGGACTTATTGGTGGAGCCTCACTCTCATCAGAGAAGTTCCTACCAGTAATTGAAGGGTTTTAATCACCCCATCTTATAACTAACAAAAAGAGGGTTTGGAGAGACATCTCCAAACCCTCTTTTAATATGATTAATTAGCAATATACTCCAGTATAACTTCGTGGCGTAATTTGCTTCATTTCCTTCTTGAGCTCTTCAGAGATATCAAGATTATCTATGAAACGATCCAGCTTTTCACGTGTCAGCACCTCATTATTCCTTGTAAGCCCCTTAAGAGCTTCGTAAGGATTAGGATACCCCTCTCTACGCAAAATGGTCTGAAGCGCTTCTGCCACTACAGGGAGTGCATTATCTAGATCCTCAAGTATAGTCTCCTCGTGTAATAATAGCTTATTTATTCCTTTCTTAAGGCTATTAAAAGCGATCAAACTGTGAGCAATAGGCATTCCGATATTTCGCATCACGGTGCTATCTGTGAGGTCTCTCTGAAGGCGTGATATTGGTAGCTTATGAGCCAAATGCTCACAATAGGCAATGGCTATTCCTAGATTACCCTCAGCATTCTCAAAGTCTATAGGGTTCACCTTGTGAGGCATTGCAGAAGAGCCTACTTCACCCTCTTTTATCTTTTGCTTGAAATACTCCTCAGAGATATAGGTCCACATATCCCTTGCAAAATCAATAAGTATCACACAAATCCTCTTGATGCTATCCAGCAATGCTGCGAGATTGTCGTAATTTGAGATTTGTGTGGTATACTCCTCTAGCTCCATGCCCAGGTACTCTTCTGCAAAGGTATGGGCAAACTGCCGCCAATCAATCTCAGGATAAGCAATGTGATGGGCATTCATATTTCCTGTAGCTCCACCAAACTTGACACTTTGTGGTACAGACTGAAGTAGTTTTAATTGCTCAGAAAGACGATAAACATATACGTAAATCTCTTTGCCAAGTGTTGTGGGAGAAGCAGGTTGCCCATGAGTACGAGCCAGCATTGGTATCTCTCTCCATTCATTTGCCTTCTCAGTAAGTTCGGCAATAATCTCCTCCAACATTGGACACCAAACATCTTCAAGAGCATCTCGAAGCATCATTGGCTGTGAAGTATTATTGATATCTTGTGAGGTAAGACCAAAGTGTACAAACTCTAGTACTGGAGCATACTTTTCATCACTAAGTCGTTCCTTAATGAAATACTCAATTGCTTTTACGTCGTGGTTTGTGACAGACTCAATTTCCTTTACACGCTGCCCATCCTCAGTAGAAAAGCCTTCGTATAGCTTTCGCAATTCATCTCTAATCTCATCTTGTTGTAGTAAAGATAGTCTTTCAGGTAGCTCATTTGATAAAGCTATTAAGTACTCCACCTCTACCTTAACACGATACTTCATTAAGGCATACTCTGAGAAGTAATTCTCTAGCTCATTAACCTGCTTTCTATATCGTCCATCAATTGGCGATATTGCTTTTAGTGAATTCATAATTCCCTTATATTATTATACATTTAATTTCTCCACAGCACTTTTAAGTCGTTCCATCACTTGCGTAAGCAATTGGCGAGGACAACCAATATTCAATCTCATAAAATAGTCTCCTCCTGTACCAAACATAGCTCCATCATTTAGGAAAAGCCCAGCCCGCTGAATAAAAAACTCATTGAGTTCTTCAGTGCTAGATAATCCTAATCCCCTACAGTCCAAGAAAATAAGGAAAGAGGCCTCAGGTACTATCATTTTAATCTTCGGTATATGCCTGGCTAAGTAGTCTTGTACATATGCTACGTTACCTTGAATATACTCAGTACATTCATCAAGCCACTCAGCTCCTTGCTTATAAGCCGCAGCTATTGCATCATAAGTAAAGCAATCACCAATACCAAGTCCATTATTATCAATATATGAGTAGACTGCATCTCTTAAGGATTTATCCTTAATGTATAGATGAGACCCGACAACTCCAGGCATATTAAAAGCCTTAGAAGGAGCCATAAGTGAAATACCTATTTTGCTTGCCACTTCAGAGACAGATGGAAAAGGGATATGCACAAATTCTTTATACGTAAGATCGGCATGAATCTCATCACTTAGGACTATCGTATTGTATTTAATAGCCAAATCTGCAATCCGTTCCAGCTCTTCGCGACGCCAAACCCTACCACCAGGATTATGGGGATGACAGAGTAGGAATACTTTTGCCTCTTGCATGCCCCACTCCAGCTTATCCCAATCCAATTCATATCTCTCATTGTGTAACTGCAAAGGTGCCTCTACCACTTTCCGTCCACTATTGATGATTACCTGTGCAAAAGGATAGTAAACTGGTGGGGTGATGAGTATTTGATCACCTTTATCCGTTAAGCATTCAAGCAACTTATAAATCCCAGAGACAATGCCTGGGATATACTTAATCTCATTATCGGCGGGTTTGAATCCATATTTTAGTTGAAACCAATTGCATATAGATTCATAATAGTAATTGGGAATAGTACCATAGCCAAGAATCGGATGCTCCAGACGCTTCCTGATCGCCTCGGCAACAAAAGGTGGTGTTGCAAAATCCATATCAGCGATCCATAGCGGAATGACTGAATCATAGTCGCTTTGAAAGGTACCAAAGCCGTCATACTTCACGCTATTGGTGCCCTTTCGCTCAATCGGTTGATCAAAACTAAACTGTGGCATCTCTAATATCTATAAGTCATAACTAGTTGCTTCAAAATTACCAATAATTATTGACCCACAATAGATTTAAGGTTGCATAAGCTGTTAGACGACCAATTATTTTCAGATAACACCTATTCACCCACCTTTTTTGGTTCAAATCTCTATTTTTCTCACACATCAGCTCGACAGTCTCTTTATCTCTAAATTCTACCTGTACATCTCCTACATTCATTATCACTACCTTTGCTTTCAGAAGAACTGATTTGTGGAGCATTCCCTTTAATGGCATTACTACCCTTTGATTGTGTGTCAGACTCAGCAGTGTCGGTAGTTACACTGTTGCCAGTGGCGGGTTCGGTTCAAATCAGTTCTTTGTTTTTTGCGTATTCTGGTCTAAATACATCAGCACTGTTAACCTCATAATATCCACTATTGTCAGATAACTCAACAAACAAGGTCTTGCTTTTACCATCTGACATCTCTAAAAGATATGTAGGCTTGCCATTTGCTCTAATCTTGCCCCTTCTTATAGCAGTAAACCCTTTTGCTACTGCTTCAAAATAATCAATCACACTTTTAAATCAGCAAGATGCAATGTGTTTTAGACTACAGCCCCAATTGTTGAATAATCGTCATTCTTTCTTTCTCTTAATCTAATAGAACCAACTTTAAGCCCCATATCACTGCAAATCTCCCCAAGCTCACATCTCCACGACTGTTCGATTACACATTAATACTCGACTTCACCTCACCAATATCCACACCATCCGATCTTTCAACTATCCATTAGTGATTGTGCCTAAGATGACTTTCACCACCCACCTCAAAATTATTCCTTATCTTTGCAAGTAGAAGATAAAATCTGCGTCTTATGCAAAATTGTGACAATATACAAAAAGTACGTTCTTTCCCATTAATTTCTGTGCTGATGCCAGTTTATAATGGTGAAAATACGATTCAAAGAAGTTTGGACTCGCTCCTAGATCAGGGGGCAATTCCTTTTGAACTCGTAGTAGTTAACGACTGCTCTACTGATAACACCCTGGAGGTTCTTGAGCAATTTTCGATTAATGCCCCTAAACATATTAGCGTAAAGATTATACAGCATGAAGAGAATGGAGGTGTTGCTAAGGCTAGAAACACAGCCCTATCTCATGCAATTGGAGAGTATATTTTATGGCTAGATGCAGATGATTATTATGCTCCGAATTCCTTTGAACAGCTACTTTCTATCCCGCAAACCGATGTTGTCGGATATAGCTATTATCTGCAGAATGAGACAAAATCAAGGCTTATTGACTGTCCCAAACCTAATACACCCGAAGCAGCTCTGAAATTGATCTGTGAAGGGAAAATGAAATGGAACTTATGGGCCTTTATGATAAGGCGGGAGCTGATCGTGAGAGAGGATATACACTTCCTTTCAGGGTATAATATGGGTGAAGACCTCTACTTTATGGGGCAGGTATTGCTCTATGCTAAAGACTTTCAAATGCTAAACGCCCCCCTTTATCACTATATGACATCTAACGAAGCCTCTCTCACTAAAAACTATAATAATAAGCACTACGATGATATCGCCACAAATATTAAAGCTCTAGAGGAAATAATGGCAAAAGTCAGTAGTCACGATTACACTGATGATATAAACTTTTTGAAGCTCACCCTTAAGCTTCCTTTTCTATATTCTAGAGATGCTAACCAATATAAAAAATGGCAGGAATTGTTTCCAGAGGCTAATCTCTTTATAGATGAATACCCGTCAGATCATAAATATAATCAATGGCTTCAGAAGTGGGCTATGAAGGGACAATTTTGGTTGGTAGATCTATTTAATTATGTTTATAAGATAGCTTATAGATTGAGATATTAAGAGAGATAGAGATCATGAATAACATCCTTTCGCTTAATAACATTGCCAAAGCTATAGGCACTATTATATGTGCTCTAGCAGTTGATTTTTACCTTTTCCCAATTAACTCTCTAGGTGTATACGGTGGACCTAATACTAAAGTGGTGCTAGCAATAGTTGGTACAGTCTTATTCCTGATTGGCATTTTTAATGAAAAGAAAAATACCATTCCACTGCAACTCATATTCGCAACCCTTATAGCTTTTTTATTTTCGACTATTAATTATCTCTCTACTGAGATTAATGCCACTTCAGACTATGGCTATAGCAATTATTTTGTCTCATTTTTTACTTGGACTTTTTCGGCCTATACTGTAGCTGAATTAATTCGTGTAGTGCATAGAGAGGTAAATCTTAGGCTAATTACTAGCTATTTTCTTGCAGTCTGTCTCTTTCAGTGTGTGATTGCCTTGTTAATTGATAATATTCCAATGGTGGCATATATCGTTGATAACTATCTTACCACTGGCAACCAATTTGTGAAGGAAGGGGGGAGGCTATATGGGATAGGTGCATCACTAGACCCGGCTGGAGTTCGTTTTGCAATAACACTTACGATGGCCGCATTTGTAATGACACAGGATGAGCTAGTATATGGCTCTTCTAGTAGTATGAGGTGGTTTATCTGCTCCTTCTTAATCATATCAATCATTGGTAATATGATTTCACGTACTACACTTATAGGAGTAGTGATCGGTCTGATTGTTATAATCGGTTCTTATTTCGCGAATTATAGAAATGGCAAGATATCTCTCCAGCCTATGATTAATAGCTTCCTTGCTATTTTAGCCATTTCAATTTTGGCAAGTATACTGATCTATAATGTGAGTGCAGAGGCTAGAAGCCTATTCCGCTTTGGGTTTGAGGGATTTTTCAGTTTCTTTGAAACTGGAGTGTGGCAAACAGGAAGTACAGATGTGCTCCAAACGATGTGGATATGGCCTACAGATTTACAGGGGTGGATCATTGGTTATGGGATATTTGAAGATTGGTATTTTGGTACAGATATCGGATATTGCCGATTTGTATTGTATTCTGGATTATGTGGTCTGACTATCTTTGCGATATTCTTTATCTATCAGCTTCTCTCTTTTTGCAAAGCCATTCCAAACTATAGGTTGCTTTTTATTTTACTATTAATCATTGTCTTTGTAGTTTGGATAAAAGTATCGACCGACATTTATTATGTTGTTGCCCTATTCTACTGGCTAGATGAATTTCAGTCTAAATATAAAATTGCAGCTGTTTAACAAAGTATGGAAAAACGTAATATCAAGCTTGTCTACTGCATAGGAGGGACCTATAACTCTGGAGGTATGGAACGCGTGCTTTCGAACAAGGCAAACTGGCTGTCGTCTCACGGATATGAAATTACGATTATCACCACAGAGCAGAGAGGACGCAATGCTTTTTTCCCTCTCAATCCAAATATTCAGCAAATTGACTTGGGCATTAATTACGAAGAAAGCAAGGGGATAGCAGCTAAGCTTTTTTCATACCCATTTAAACTCTTAAAGCATAAAAGCATTCTCTCCAAACATCTGCGATCAATTAGGCCCGACATAGTTGTCTCACTCTTTGACAATGGGTCATCTATCATTCCAAAAATTAATGATGGAAGCAAGAAAATCCTTGAAGTCCATTTTTCAAGATTCAAAAGGAAGCAATATGAAAGAAAAGGATTATTGGGCATCATTGATCGCATATTAAGCAAACAAGATCTTAAAACAGCTAAGTCATACGACCATTTTGTAGTTCTTACAAACGAGGACAAAGGCTACTGGGGTATGGATAAAAATATAAGCGTTATACCTAATGCTCTAAACAATACATTCAGAAATATTGATTTAAAGGAAACAGAGAGAACCAATAAGATTATAGCTGTTGGACGACTGGCACACCAAAAACACTTTTCTGAATTAATACATATTTTCAGTGCTATACACGATAAGGCACCTGATTGGGGCCTTGAAATCATAGGTAATGGTCCAGATAAAGATAGGCTCCAGAAATTAATTGATGGTCTTGGTCTCAAGAGTAAAGTGACGCTATCACCTGTTACTTCCACTATTCAGGAGAAGTACCTCACAGCGGGTATATACGCAATGACTTCTCGTTACGAAGGACTTCCGATGGTGCTTTTAGAAGCCCAAGCTTGTGGGTTGCCAATAATCTCTTACGATTGTAAGTGTGGTCCAAAAGACATTATCAATGACGGAATTGATGGCTATATCATTCCAATGGGCGACCGGCAGTTATTTGCTGATAAACTACTTGAGCTTATTAAAGATCAAGAGTTAAGACTACGCATGGGAAATGCAGCAGTAGTTTCTTCAAAGAGATTTGATGAAGAAAGAATAATGAGGCTGTGGACATCACTTTTTAATAAGATTCTATATGAATAAGCAGTTAATCGTAATTTCAGCTGTAAATATTAATACAGGGGGTACGCTTGAGATATTAAATAATTGTCTCGAGTACCTATCCACTCAGGTTGATCACCTCAGAGTCATCGCTATTGTACACGATAAAAAACTAGCCCTATATGAAGGTATTGAATACATTGAAATTCCATGGGCTAAAAAGACTTGGATGCACCGTCTTTGGTGTGAACATATTACCCTAAAAAAACTCTCTAAAAGGCTCTCTTCAATCGATCTTTGGCTTTCTCTACATGATACAACACCAAATGTTGTTGCTAATAAAAGGGCCGTATATTGCCATAATCCATTCCCCTTCTATAAGGGAAGTATTAGAGACCTTTGCCTTAATTACAAGATATTCTTCTTTGCATGGCTATCAAAGAATTTTATCTATCGACCCAATATAAAGAAGAACGACTTTGTGGTTGTACAAACTCAGTGGTTTAAGGATGCATTTGAGAAGTTATTCGGTTTGTCATCTGAGAGAATTATCGTATTCCCTCCAATGATGCCAATAAGAAATGACAAAATTAGGCCAGCAAACAATTCCAGGACTACTACATTCTTCTACCCTGCGGCTCCAAATGTACACAAGAATTTTGAACTACTCTGTCAAGCTTCAAAACTGCTAGAAGAGCAGATCGGCAAAGGAAGGTTTCAAACCATTTTGACCCTCAAAGGAGATGAAAACAGGTATGCAAAGTATCTATACAGCCGATGGGGCGAAGTCAGCTCTATCTCTTTTGCTGGCTATCAAAATCAGACTCAGATGAGGGAGTTATATGACAAGGCTGATGCACTTGTCTTTCCCTCTAAAGTGGAGACCTGGGGACTTCCTATTACAGAATTTGGAAGATATGGTCGCCCAATTTTACTAGCAGATTTACCCTATGCTCACGAAACTGCTGGTGGACTTTTACAGACAGCCTATTTTTCTCCTCATGATGCTAATGAGCTAGCTAACTTAATGAAGAAGGTTATTGAAGAAGCATATGGAAGTTTTATGCCCACACCTATAACCAACCCTACCCCACCCATTGCAAATACCTGGGATCAATTATTTAATCAATTGCTTCAATGCTGAATACGACTATGCCACTTCCTATTGTTGTTTGCTACACGACCAATTTTGTAGTCCCTGCAGCTACTACCCTACTATCAATCATTGAGAGTGCAGACCCTAATACAACGTACCATATCATCTCACTTGTTGAAGCTCCGCTATCCCCTTCTATTGAGCAGGGCATAAAAGGATTAGACAGGAGAGGTATCGTGTCTGAGTGGACCTTTATATATATGTCAGGTCGCGTGCCAAGTGCCTATTTTGGATCGTTCTCCATCGGGTCACTATATAGGATTTTGATTCCTGAGCTTCTTCCAGAGTATGATACTGCTCTTTACCTAGACTGTGATATTATTGTGCAAAACGACCTCTCCAAGCTCTTCTCTATAGACCTGGGTGAAAACTTATTAGGAGGAGTACGGGAGACATTAATAGGGGCTAATATAGATCACTTTAAGTCTCTTGAACTTAATGACCCCACATGGTACATCAATAGCGGGTTCCTTTTGATGAACCTCAAGGAGATGAGGAGAGTGAATTTCAGCAAGCAGATGATGGATCTGCTACAGACGGAGAGGGCAAAGAGCTTTGTTTTTCCAGATCAAGATGCCTACAACATCTTAGGACACGGCAAAATCATATCCCTACCCCCCTACTACAATAGTATACGGACATTCTATCCAAGTATATACAAAGATGCTTTTTTGAAGCTATATACAAATGATGACTGGAAAGCAGTACACCGTCATGGCAATGTGCATTACACCTCTGCTAAACCTTGGAAAGGATATGCCATCCAATTTGATAAGTGGTGGGACTACTACATCCACCTTCCAGAGTCGCTAAAACAACAAATGGAGGTGTCAAAAAAAGCACATAAGTTGTACAACATTTGGAAAACTCCAATAGTTGGGCAAATATTCCAAGGACTACTCAAAGCTAAAGACACTCTGACCACACTACTGAAAAAGAAGTAATAGCTGTTTAGATTATGATTTAATCATGTCCTAAAATCTAGTGTGGTTTATTAAGGCTCTAAAGGATTGGAATGTGCGTTGGAGTCTTGTTGTGAGAGCTAGAGAGTAGCGAAAAGGAGACATAATATCCACCTTTGAAAGCCCTTTTTTCGGTTTCAGATATTCAAATTGATACTCCTTGGCATACTCGCGATATAACTGATCCTTATTTGGCAAATCGCAGGTCTCAAAAATAGGAATCAGAGCGGTGAGAAACAGACTATTATGTGTAGTGGCTAATAACGATTTGTAGGCACCTTCTTGTGCTTGAGTATAAGTATTACGCATTGATTTTAAGACAATAAATAGACTTAAAATGTGTTTTCGCAAGGATGGCTCAGATCGATTATTCATTGTAGAACCTTCACGAGTATATCTGTAGTAATACAGTCCTTCACTACTTTTATAATGCCCGATACGAGTTGCTTCCATGATAAGCCGGGTATTAAACTCTATATCCTCATGATATATTCCCGATAAAAAACAGATGTTATTTGAGCTACTAAGCACGCGTAAAAACAAATAGTTGCAAGGAGAATAGGTCATCTTTCCCATTTCAGCAAACTCATCTAAAGAGTATGCAATTTCATTAAAATGAGCGAAATCATCCTTTATGTTTTTCCTTTCTCCATCTACCTTGGCCACAGGGAACAAGCAGATATCTAGCTGGAGTTTTCTTACATAATCAAGCAATGAATTGATACAATTTTCTCTTATCCAGTCGTCTGAGTCAACAAACCATATATATTCACCTGTCGCATAGCTAAGGCCAACATTTCTAGCAACGCCTTGCCCCGCATTCTCTTGATAGTGATACGAGATATTAGGGTATTCATTACAATATTGCTTTACAACTAGTGCTGTGTCATCTTTCGACCCATCATCCACCACTATAATTTCATAATGCTCGTGTGGAATGTCTTGGTTTAAGCAACTATCTAAGCACTTGCCTATATATGGAGCTACATTGTAGGCTGGAATAATGATTGATAGGAGTTTAGTTGTATTCATACGATTCGTTGATTTTACCATGTGCTAAGTTGAGGGTGCGGTTACAATGATCTGCCACCTTCGGATTGTGAGTAATAAATAGTGTCGTTAGACCTCTTTCAATAGTCAATCGTTGGAGATTAGCTAGCAATTGAGACTCCGTCTCAGGATCCAAGGCAGAAGTTGCTTCATCAAGTAGCAATATGGGTCTATTTGATAATAAGGCTCGTGCAATAGAAATACGCTGTGCCTGCCCTTCCGATAGCCCTACACCACCCTCTGTAAGAACTGTATCCAAGCCCTCACTAAGTTCTAATACATAATCTGCAACAGCCAAGTGCAGTGCATCTATCATTTGCTCCTCAGAAGACTCAGGAGCACCGAGTAATAAATTATCTCTGATCGTCCCAGAGAAAAGTGCTGTCTCTTGTGGCACATAAGCAAATGCATCACGAGTTTGTTCGTCTATCTCCACCTTTTTTCCTTCCAAGAGAGCTAAATGCAGTGAGCCATTCATAGGAGTCTCTAGTCCCATCAAGAGCTTGAAAATCGTAGTTTTTCCCGTACCAGTAACTCCAGTTAATGCCACCAATTCACCACGATTGATTTCAAAGTCAACCTGATTCAATACCTCTTCTCTTCCTTTATAGCTAAAGCTTAGCTTCTTTGCCTGGATACTATCAATGGAATTGAAGGCTACATTTTTAGATGCTCTTGATTCCGAAGGGAGCAAAAGCAATTCCTCTAATCTGTCAATGGCTGTTAGTGAAGATGCAATACCTGGCAATAGCTTTACGGTATTGTAGGTAGGTGATTGAATGTAAGAGACCAATTGCAAAAAAGCTACTACCGATCCAAAAGTAATCAACCCTAAGTGCAGGCGGTAGATGGCCCATACCATAGCTATTCCATACCCCCCAGTGAATACTATTTTCAAAGCTAAACCACTATATACACTGAAGCGTAGTTGCTCTTTAATCATGTCCACCAAATGTTTCTCCCCCTTACCCAGCTGAGAGAGTGTCTTAGATTGTTGACCAAAAATCCGTATGATTAGTTGATGCTGAACTACCTCATTAAAGTAGGAAAAAAGATCGCTTTCCCGTCCTTTCACTCTGTGAGTGATCACTCGCATCTTCCTAAAGTATATTCGACTAAAGAAAAAGACGAAGGGGATAAAAAAGACGACACACCACGTCACTCGAGGATCAATGAAGGACATGAATACTAATGCTCCAATCAACTGAATCACCCCAATTGCCAAGGAAGGTAACTGCCAAACCAGTAATCCAGTTACCTCCTTTGCATCCTGAAGTAACCTTGAAGTAAGATCCCCACTTCTAAGGTGTGATAGCTCATTCCACTTAGTATACAGTAGCTCGTCATAGAGCCTAGCACGAAGCGTTTTAGTGATTTTTGCCGACGTGGTAGTTGAAAACCATCTATTCCAAGTGGTCAGTAGTATTCGTCCAAAGATAAGTGATAAATACCATATCACTACAAACCAAAAGTCATACTTCAATGAATCCCCTGTAGCCACATCAATTAATAGCTTACTAAGCCATACAAAGAGGAAGCTAAGACCCACTGATACCAGCCCTAGAAGAAAGATTAAGAGCAATCTAACCCAATAATCTTTTAATAAAAAGGAAATAATCCTTGTCTTCTTTTTCATCTTCTTTTCACAGTTTCTTGGGCTCTAAAAAGAAGCATATCCATCGGAGCTTTATAGGCATAATGACCTATTATATGCCTATAGTGGAAATTATGATCCACTACACTCCACCACTTCCAAAAGCGTTGTTGCCAGACACTTCCTTGAGAGGATCTACTCTTTAACTGCTCCATCCTATTTTCAAAATAGCAATGCTCTAGTGATTTTAAATCGCGATGGAAATTAGGTGTTTTCTCTGGCCTTTTCCATGGAATTGACTCTTCTGGAAGCTCAAACCACCTATGCAAGAGCTCTCCAAAGAGACCTACTTGATACTCTAGCTTCATTTCTTTAAGCAAGCGTGACAATCTGTCTTGATCAATAGTATGACCATACTTACTCACCACAAAGTACCAATCCAATAATCGCTTAAAGTTAGCACCACCGTATAAAAAGTCTCCAAAAAAGTGGAGAAAGGTGTGAATTAACTGTAGCTCAGCGGGTAATACTTGTACAGGAACATTATCAATTAAGATAGCCTTTTTCTCAGTGTGATTGAGTAATTGACTGTAGTACTCTTCAAATACCTTATTCTTAGCAGTCATAGGTAAGTAGAGCAATTGACCGTGGCACTCTAGTAAGAAGGTATCCATTTGCACCGCCTTATGGAGTAACTTATTATTTTTAGTCTCACTATGAATTTTGTATCCCCTCCTACTCATCATCTCTATAACCTTTTCAAAATCAGACTTATCTTGAAAGTATAGGTCAATATCTCCAATGGTTCTCAGTAATGGATTGGGATATAGAGCAGCATTAGCATGGCCTTTTACGAGGATGGAATGAAAATTAAGTGCCTCCAACTCATTATAGAGCTTTGCTAAGACAGCCGACATATCATTAGATAGCCTCTCCAAGCCCTGCAGATAGCTCATCAGTTGAACTGAAATATTCATAGGCAAGTCGGGGAGTGTCAGCAATTGATCGGCAATCATTCCCTCCACCTGATGCTGCTTAGCAAGTCGCCATAAATGTGGTGCCTGCTGAATTGTGGACTCCGAATCGGAGCCATTATTTTCAAATGGAATGCCCCTAATAGAAGCTCTCAATAGTTCAATAAAAAGTAGCGATGCTCTATCCATAATCTAAATCAAATCTAGTCGTCGTAAGACCCCCAAAGACTTTTTCCTAAGCCAGCTACCTTTTGGCCAAAGATACTGAAAGCCTCGCCATAGTAACGACCCTTTATGAATCACTCTACCATTACTCCATACTATCGCTATTGCTTCTCCTAATATTGAGTCAATCTTAATATGCTCTATGCCAGCAGGATTGCCATCACCGCGTAATAATACGCTGTCAGAGTATATTTTCACAATTCGATGTAAAATGAAGTCGCCATCATTAATAGCCAACACTATCTCTCCCACCTTAAGACGGGCACAAATAGGTGCTAGAACTATTTTATCAGTCTTATCATGAATCAAAGGATACATACTATTACCTCTGGCTCTTACTATCACTCGGTATCCTTGTGATAAATCTTTCGCTGCCAAACCGAGCAGATCTTCCATTTCCCTCCCTACTAGAAAAAAATTAATGATTTTCTAAGCTTATCAAGCCTGAACTTTCTATAAGCTTCACAAGAGCAACTGCATCTTCGTGGGCTTT
Organism: Porphyromonas sp. CAG:1061; assembly: GCF_000435035.1. Taxonomy (NCBI): domain Bacteria; kingdom Pseudomonadati; phylum Bacteroidota; class Bacteroidia; order Bacteroidales; family Porphyromonadaceae; genus Porphyromonas; species Porphyromonas sp. CAG:1061. The sequence continues at coordinate 72,762 of NZ_HF988918.1, forward strand.
CTCAGTATCAACATCATAATTATTCAGCAAAAAAGTGGCTACTAAATCTGCACTAAATTCAAGTCCAGTAAAAGTCTTGACAACCTCAGCAGCACTCTCATTAAGCGTTACTACAGAACTATATCCTACGCCCTGTGGGCTTGGTACAACTGTAATGTACTCGCTGCCTACTTTACGAATTACGATGTCGTCTCTAAGTTTCATAAGATTACTATTTATCATTAGACAATAATGGGTACGTTAGCTCCACAGCCCCTCTATCAGGTCTACACTCCAACGTATAAAATGGGATCTGCTGGGCAATATCTGTCAATAGCTCAAACGACTGATTGCGATGGTCATTGTCTGTTCTAAGCACACTTGTAGACATCACCAATGCACTTAAAGCTTCACTAAACTTCCCTCTATAGATCTTGTTTTCAGGAGCTTGCTTCAAAAGCACCATTCCTGCCACCTTTGCCGATTCATTAATATAGCAAGGAGTCTTTCCACTCCACGGAGCTCCATACACCCTTACTTCTCCATTTGGAAGAAGACGAATGATAGGTTCATCATCATTCAGTAAGCGTGCACCAGGTACATACCTCCTCCATAACATTGAATGAGTACTCTTTCCTGTGCCACTAGTTCCCATAAAGAGCAAAGCTTTTCCATCAACCATCGTTACAGAAGCATGCATCTTTAAGCCCTTCAACTTGATGAGTTGCATCCCATAAGCTGGTATCAAAAAAGAGTTTAATACATAGATAGCATCCTTCTGCAATAGATCCACATCGCATTCGACATTAGACCAATCCTTTGTAGCACGCATATAGTAGAGATGGTCAAAGAGCTCCATCTCTGTATAGTAGTAGTGGTCATCACAATATATTTTGGACCAACCTCCCTCAAACTCTCCAGTATCGATTGGAGTTAAATCACTAGGAATGGAAATCCCTACCCCTGCCGTAAAGCAGACCTTTGCCTCAACACCTTTACTACATTTCAAAAGGAAAGGAGCATAGGGGATCAATAGCTGCGACACACGATCGGCATTCGGTGTCTCCAGAACTACTGGCATTCCAGCAATCTCATAATATAGATGTCCAATATCACTCATACTCTACAAAGATACTATTTTGTCTCCATCTAAAAATAGGAGGCTAATTTGTCTTGGGAAATAGCCACTCTTCAAGGAACCCTAACCCATAGGCAAAGTGCTGCACATAGACAGCAGCTACCGCGTAGCCTGCGAGCTCTAAACTTCCCCCTTTGGTGTATACATCTACCACAATTGCAAGTGGGTAAAGGAGCAAAATGGAATAAAGCACAGGCGAGAGGGTCAGTAATACAGCCACATTGAATATCACAAATAGACTAGGCAATGTATGAGCCAACTTGAGCGTACCAGGGTGATAGCGATTAAGTACTATTCTAGCCTTTCCACTCTGACGAATCTGTCGGAAAAAAGCTTTGAAATCAACCCTGCGCTTATGGTATACCCAGGCCTCTTCAAATAAAGCAGAAACCCCACCATTCTCCAAAGCTCGCATACTTAGGTCTAAGTCCTCTCCGTACCGCATACCATCTCTAAAGCCGCCCAACTGATTAAATAACTCCCGACGTATCCCCATATTAAAGGTACGTGGATAGAAATGGTCAACACTCTTTTTCTTGCCACGAATTCCACCTGTAGTGAGTAACGAGGTCATAGAGTAGTCAATCGCCTTCTGTATTATTGTAAAGTCTTCTCTAGACCTATCTGGACCTCCCCACAAGTCGCAAACTGTATTATCTACGTATTCATTTACCCTCTGAATGTAGTTATTGGGAAGTACCGCATCACTATCCAAAAAGACTACCCACTCACCATTTGCCTCTTTTACCCCTCGATTCCTAGCACCACTTGGGCCGGTATTTTCCTGCACAATATACTTCACAGGCAATCCCGAGACACTTACCACATCTTCAGAGTCGTTGGTAGAGCCATCTTCTACCACGATCACCTCATAGTCAATACCTTCTACCTGCTCTTGTGAAACAAAAGAAGCTAATAACTCCCGTAGCTCATCTGGCCTATTGTATATCGGGATAATGAATGAAAACTTACACATCTGCTCAATTCTCTTTAGATGGTTTTCGATTGATTGCCTCACTATAGGCCTCTAAATATTGGGCATAGAAGCAGTGCCAACTCGCTTTCTGAGCTAATTTCTTAGCACGTTGCTTGCTTTGTGCGACCATCTCCTTAGGAAAAGAAGAGAATCGTGCAATCTTTTGAGCAATGCTCTCCGCCAAACTCTCAAATCCATCATCCTCTCTTTCTAGAGCCTTTGCACCATACCTCAGGCAGTTCTTGGTATTGGTCTCCATGGCCCACATACCAAAGCCAGCTTTGTCCGTTGTAAGTGTAGGCACCCCAAAAGCGATGCTTTCTAATGGTGTATACCCCCATGGCTCATAGTAGCTAGCAAATACCGTTAAGTCCACAGCCGGCAAAAGGTCATAATAGGTAATATTAAGCACCTCATCAGCACCATCCAAGTAATCTGGAATAAATATTGGATAGATATTTTGCCCCCAATTCTCAGCTAAAGAATGGAGGTGTGCCAAAATTTGATTGCCCAATCCATCATTAAGCTCATGAGTAACGTACGGCATCTGCATTGCAAGCGTAGTAGCTTTGTCACTAGCTAAAGCTACTTGGAGCTCAGGCCTAGGAGCTTTAACCCAACTAGGCACCAATATTAATGCCACAATATCTCGAGTTAAGTCCATATTATGTAGTCGCCTCAAAGCATCAATAAACACATCCAGCCCTTTATTACGATATTCACAACGACCAGAAGTGGCTACTATAAATGGATCGTCGCTTAGCTTAGTTCCGTAAAGTGTCTCCGTAAGATGATAAATAGCTTTTCTTCCTCCCTCGCGTAGTTTGCGCAATTGGTATCCAGAAGGTATCACCCCCTCCTCCCAACCATTTGGAAGCACCATTGGCTCACGACCTATTAACTGTGCAGCTTCAAGTGCTGTTACCTCACTGACCGTAGCAAAGACATCTGCCACATGAGCAGCTGAACGCTCCACCTGATGCTTGCACATCACGCCAAGTTCTTCGGCCATTTGATTACCGTTATAATTAGGTAGCTGGCTATATAATGGCTTCCCATTACTAGCTATAGAACGTCCTACAGAGGTAGCATGAGTAATAAATAGTGTGTAAATCTGAGGAGCCCACTTCCGAAGTGCTAAGAGCCCCATACCAGTTGTCCACTCATTGAATATGGCCAAAGGATACTCAGAAGGAAAAAGCATAATATATGCTTTCATCACTTTTGCAACGGCAAGGCTAAAGAGGCAAGAATCATCATAATCGCCATATCCTATCTCTCCACGAATACCATACTCCTGCCACATCTCATAATATAGCCCATCTTTCTGACTAGCTAGCGATTGATAAGCCACAAGTGCCACACGAGGCTTGCCGACAACATCCCAACTCCCCAAATGTACCTTAATCCCTGTTTCAGCGAAGAGCTTATCAGCCAGCTCATGATCACTCTTTTTTCTAGAAGGGATAAAGTCCTGCTGTGGAGTCTCAAGTTTTGGCCCTATAAATAACAGGGATTCTCTCCCATGCTTCTCTATCATTGTTGCCACACGGGTGCTAAGTACAGTATAGATGCCCCCCACCATATTGCAGACCTCCCACGAAGTCTCCATGATAATAGTGGGGAGGGTTGGGGTAGCAGAAAGTTTATGCTCGTTGATACTCATATAATCTTAACCTTTGAAATAAAATAAACGCCTTCTCGGTAATTCCCTAGAAGGCGTTTTAATATATAGGCTATCTAAAAAGTTGACCTACGAGGATTCGAACCTCGACAAACAGAACCAAAACCTGTTGTGCTACCATTACACCATAGGTCACTCACGCCCTAAGCAACTTCCCTAAGGCTCCGCAAAGATAACTACAAAAATCTATATGACAAAATACTAAAGCTATGATTTCTGCATTAAGAGAGCTATTTTAGCATAAACTCCTTGATAATATCACATTAAACCATTTGCTTTCAAGTAATTAATCTATTGCAAAGTACCTTTCAAAAGTCAGAGAAAGATCTAGATAACTCCGACTGAGAAGTACACCATAAGGCCAGCCAATACAATATAGCCCACGGCATAGGGAAGTGCAGAGGCAAGAATCTTACCATCCTCACCCTCCATACCACACGATGCAGTTGCTATAGCAATACTCTGTGGGGAGATGATCTTACCTCCAGTAGCTCCTGCAGTATTCGCTGCTGCCAACCAATTAGGGTCAGGATAACCAATCTGAGTGGCCACATTTGCCTGAAGCTTACCAAATAGGATATTAGAGGAGGTATCACTACCTGTCACAAAGGTACCGATAGCACCTATCAGTGGTGCAAAGAGAGGGTAGTAAGCACCTGTAGCTGCCGCAAGCGCTGACGCAATCACCAATATCATACCCGAGTATCCCATCACAGAAGCAATAGCCACTAGGCTTAGAATGGTCACCACTGTTTTTCGGAGATTGACCACCGTTTCAGCTAATACAGTGAGCAAGGTCTTTACACTCAGTCCTTGAATAAGTCCACCAATTACGCTACCCAGAAAGAGCATAAGCCCAGCATTGGAGATCCATCCAAAGGTAAAGAACTTCCCTTCAGGATATATGGGCAAGTGAACTTTACTTACAAGGGTACTCTTAAGGAATCCATTGATACTAGGAACTAGTGGACCGCTGAGCACAATAAATAGGAGGATGAAAAAGTACACACTCCAAGCCCTAAGGTTTGCCTTGGTGGATACCTTTTCTTCCTCTACCTTCTTGCCACTCTTAGTAAATAGCTTAGCATATAGTATGATTACAAAGATAGAAACAATGCTTCCAAAGATAGCTGGAGTCTCGGCTCCTAAATATCTAGCTGATGTAAATTGCACAACGAGTGATACAATACCTACAAGTAGTGCCAGTACAATATTCTTGCCCAGCGCCTTCTTACTACTATCAGTTAAAAACAGAATAATAAAGGGCAAAATAATCATCAGTGGGGAGAGTTGCACAACCACCTTAGAAGAGATATCCAAGATCTCCTCTTGTGTTGCAACACCACTCGCAGAGACTTCATTCGCAAGAGTTGTCACAGGCACGCCCACAGCACCAAATCCTGTGGGCACACTATTAGCTATCAATGAAACCAAAGCACTAAACCCAGGCTTGAATCCCAAAGAGATTAGGATAGCAGCTGGAATCGCAACGGCAGTTCCAAACCCTGCCATCCCCTCTAGCAAACCACCAAATCCCCATACTAGGAGAAGCACGGTGACCCCTTTGTCATCAGAAAGTGATGTGAACTGACGCTTAATAATCTCTATATCACCACTCTTAAGCAGTACATTATAGCTATAAATAGCCATCAGTATGATAATCAAGATCGGGAAGGTTGCCTTAAGGAATCCCTCTAGCACTGCCCACCATACCCCACTCTGCTCATACCCTTCTGGTGCAAAATCAAATTGATTAGGAAGGAAAAGGGCTATAAGAATGGTAACGATCAAGGTGATAAGGGCACTTTTGTGTCCTGCCATCTTAAAGCCGAGCATCAAGACGAAAAGGAGGACAATCGGAAGAATAGAAAATAATACGCTCATATTTATCTATTGTTGGATGATGATAGATACTCAATCACACGAGTAGCACCACGGTCTCTCTAGCACCGTGTGCTCCTTTCACCAGAGCTTGCTCAATATCAGCCGTCTTTGAAGGCCCAGAGATAAACCCACGGAACTCATTGGAGAGCTCTCTTGGCACCTTTTGATAGGCCTCATGCATCGTATCCACGAGTGCATTACGATCTAGTATGATCACCATTGCCTCTGCAATGAAGTAGATAGCACGATGCTTATATGATTGCTCAATATAAACAGCTCCGTTCTCACACACCCCGAACTCACCGCGAATAACTACAAGGTCCGTCCCATTAAGCTCTCGTGGGGTTTCAATCTCATCAGGATTATAAGTAGCTACATGGACCTCTGGAAGATTGGAAGCCACTCTTTTGGCATCGGGATAAAGTCGTTGAATAGCTTGGTCTACAGTCTCACCTTCATCCAGCAATTCTGCACGCCCACCTACTCCAGCCGAAATATTCAGGAAAGTTTGAAGCCTATCATCGTAGGTGATATGTTGAAAGCTAAGGTCTGGCATCTCATACTTCTCATGGGTGTGACGCCTTATATTGTCTAATATCTTTTGTTTGCTTTGATCCATAATAGTGCTTTATTTTTTATGATGCTCCTTCCACCAGCTATTGAATGACTGCTTAGTAAACTTTGGCAACTCACGACCCTCACCCCAAGCATTCAAGCCATTATAGATAAGAGGTCGAGGGAGATGATTGACAACTGGCGCCATCTTGATGGCAGTATTAAACATAAACGGGCTATTGAATACAGGGGTCATTGCGTTAACCATCAGCTTCTTCTCCTTATTGGCTTGGCCCAACTTATCCAACTTTTGTCGCCATACATATATCTGCTCTCCTAGATCAATCATCACTGGGCATACATTGGAGCAAGAAAGGCAGAGCGAACATGCCGACACATTGCCTGAGTGCTTATTAGGATCCTTTAGCATACCAAGATTGATACCAATAGGCCCTGGAATAAAGTAACTATAAGAGTAGCCACCACTTCTACGATACACGGGGCAAGTATTCATACAGGCACCACAACGTATACAATTGAGTACTTTACGGTGCTCCTTTTGCTCTAGAATGTCCGTACGCCCATTATCTACTAGTATAAAGTGTTGCTCCCCACCCTGATGTGGCTTTCCGAAGTGCGAGGTATAGGTAGTGCTTGGCTGGCCGGTAGCAGATCGAGCTAAGAGCCTTGTAAATACCGCAAGGCTATCTAAGTTGGGAATCAATTTATCAATGCCAAACGCGGTAATATTAAGGTTTTGACAAGACATACCCATATCAGCATTTCCCTCATTAGTGCAGACCACTACCTCACCAGTTTCAGCTACAGCAAAGTTGCCTCCCGTCATAGCTGCATCGGCACTGAGGAAGTCCTCACGTAGTGATTTCCTAGCTTGGTGAGTCAGGTAGGTAGGGTCGAAGTTTCCCTTCTCACTTCCTAGCTTCTCCTCAAATAGTTTGCCTACAGCTTCACGCTTAATGTGTATTGCAGGGAGTACAATATGGCTAGGATGGGCATGCATCAATTGTAGGATACGCTCCCCTAGATCACTCTCTACCACATCTATGCCTTTGGAAAATAGATAGTTATTCAGCTCACACTCCTCAGAGAGCATCGACTTACTCTTCACCATCTTCTTCACCCCATGGCTTGAGAGGATATCATAGATCACCTTACGATACTCCTCGGCATCCTTTGCGTAGTGGACGATACAACCATTGGCCGTGGCATTTTTTTCAAACTCCTCAATCAGCTCCTCCATGTGAGAGGTGCTATACATCTTTATATCACGGGCTGTCTCTCTTAGCTTCTCCCACTCAGGAATATGCTTGCTCAGATTATCACGCTTTTGACGAACGAGCCAAAGGGTCTCATCGTGCCACTTGGCATTTTTCTTATCGGCTAAAAAGGTTTTAGTGGCTTTGGCATGCTGTGTACTCATAACTCAGTAGATCTTTATAGATTAGCGGTTAGGATTTCTAGAAAATGTATCGTGCGAATTGGAAGCTTTTCTCGATCGATCACGCCCTGCATATGCATCAGACATGAGCTATCAGCCCCAGTAATGTATTCAGCACCAGTAGCAATATGGTCATTAACTTTGTCACGTCCCATACAAGCTGAGACTTCGGGTTCTTCTACAGAAAATAGCCCTCCAAAACCACAGCACTCATCAAGCCGACTTGGCTCCTTTACAGTTATCCCCTCCACCTTTTCAAGTAGTGCCCTGATTTTATTGAAGTAGGGCACAGTACGTTCCGATGGAGCTGATAGTCCCAATTCTCTTACACCGTGACAGCTATTGTGTATGCTGACAACGTGTGGAAACTTTGAAGCAAATTTTTCTGGCTTCACCACATCGTGTAAAAACTCAGTAATGTCGTAGATATGCTCTGAGGAATGGCACTCGTGAACTGGTCGACCTAGAATCTGAGGGTGAAACTCTTTCACAAACGCAACGCAACTAGCAGAAGGCCCTACAATATAATCGTACTCCTTAAATAGTTTGTCAAATCTCTCAGCTAAGTGCTTGGACTTGGATTGGTAGCCACCATTGGCCATAGGTTGTCCACAACAAGTTTGGTCAATTGGATAGTCTACATCAAGCCCTAAAGAGCATAGTAGCTTATAACAAGCTATCCCTACATCGGGGTAGACCGCATTAATATAACAAGGGATAAAAAGCCCTATTTTCTTTTCTTTTAATACTTCATCCATACAACTTCCGTCACATCAAGTAGGTTATGTCGTTAATAAAATCAATGAAGAGGAGGTTACATCCTTCTCCTTCGTAATGACTGCGAACGAAGAAAATGGCTGTAGAGGGTGTACAGCAAAAAGTAAGTCCGCAATCACTTAAGTTCTCCAAATGTAGCTATATTTTTAGAAACTCAAAAATATATTAACTATAAATCCAGGGGTTACGCATTAGAAAGGTTTTCCCCATAGTTTTTAGTGGAATGCCTAAGGAAAAGGACCTCCTTGGAGGTCCGACGGATCTTAGCCCCCACGTCGGAGGGGCGTTAGCCCCGAACGACTGGGGGATTAACAGTCATCCCCCCCTATCCTACGACCCCTTGCGGGTCGGACAACCTAATCTAGGACTCATCATTTGCTCTCAATGTGTGTAGTCATTCAGGAATAGAGAAGACGAAGTGCCTACACGTTCAGAAATGCGATGGTATAGCAAACGTATATTCCGCATACTTGCGGAACGTATTCCGTATGCGTGCGGAATCTATTCCGTAGCCCTGCGGAATTCATTCCGCACGCATACGGAATAAGAGGTTGATGCAGTATCCTTGAAAAGAGCATGTGGTATTCCTGAAAATAGTACACACCAGTCACCCGTTATTCCTGAAAGTGTTGACACTTCTTGTATTCTATTCCTGAATAGGCACACAAATGATAGCGATAAAAGACTTCAAAATTAGAAGATATATTCTTATCTTTGTGGCGTGAAAAGGAGAGATAGTATATTCGGATATTTAGGTCATCAGAGAGAATGGATTGCTGCCACCCTCTTTGTAGTGCTACTCTGGCTCGGAGGGGCTATGGGTATGCATGCCTTGTCTCCAGAGCACCTATTACATCATACTACCTCTACCGACAACACAAATACAGGAGGTGAGGAGGAGTGTATCCTGCTAGTCTTTGGCAACTCCCCTTTTGATTGTTGTGATCAATCCGAAGCACAAATAGTACATTTCGGTAGCACTGAGTATCAGTACCCCGATGATATTTCACTAATCACCTCCTATCCATTTTCGCACCCCTTACTTCGTGCACCTCCTATCCTTGCTATTGATTGCTAGAGATTAGTAGTTAGTAGTTGTAGCAAGTAACGTAAGTCCTTGTGCCTCATCAATTATTGTGGTGTAAAGACTTGGTCTACTGCTACGGAATTAGGAAATCACATATCATATGAACTTAATAATTAGGAGGATTATCCCTTTCCTCCTCATTGCTCTTGCCATGGTGAATGGTGGAGCTAACATCTCTGCACAAGAGAGATCAAAAGGGCTACTCATTAGGGTAATTGATGATGAGACGCTACAGCCTCTTCCAGGAGTGTTAGTCCATTACGGTAGGGAAGGAAATGTCACAAATGAAGAGGGCAATATTGATTTGCCTCAAGGATTGGCAGCAAATACGACGGTGAGTTTTAGCTACATCGGATATCAAAAGATAAGCCTATCAATAGACAAACTGAGGAGAAGCAAAGGTGGAGTAATCCACATGACACCTATTGCTGAAGCTTTGGGAGAAGTGGTGGTAACTACTGAAGGAAATACCACAAGACGTACGGCAGTGGGTCAGAGTATTGGTGCCCTCACTCTAGGCATGCAAATGGGCAAAAACCTAGGGGAGGCAGTACAAGGGGTAAGAGGTGTGAGCCTTATCTCCAATGGGGTTTCATCATCTCAACCAGTAATCCATGGAATGTATGGGGAGCGTATTCTCATCCTCAACAATGGAGTGAGGCACAAAAGCCAGCAGTGGGGGCAGGGGCACGCACCAGAAATAGCCCTTGCCCAAGCTGGTCGTGTGACCATATTAAAAGGTGCTGAGAGTGTTCGTTATGGTGCGGATGCCCTTGGGGGTGTTATCATTGTAGAGCAAGCATCTCTCCCTTATACTCAAGAGGGTATTAAAGGGTCAACGACTCTGTATGGAGCCACTAATGGGCTTGCTTATGGGCTATCTGGAAAGCTTGAAAAAGGGATGGGACCTCACCTCGCATGGAGAGTTCTCGGTGACTACAGCAATAGCGGTGACAAGAGAACAGCTCAATATCTGCTCAATAATACAGGACAACGTCAGTGGAGTATGCTGGGGCAACTAGGTTGGCGAAGCACTGCATTAGAAGCTGAGCTACTTATCAGCTCTCTACAAGAGAAAGAGGGCACCTACTTTGGTGCACAGATGGGGAATGTAGACTTATTAAAGGAACGTATTGAAATGGGAAGGCCTCCCCAAGATGTCATTACCCCATTTACCCGTAAAATAGATTATGGGTACCATACTACTTCCCATAGTCTTGCAAAGCTAAAAATGGGTTATACCCCTAATAATCGACATCGTTTTGAGGGAATGATCGCCTATCAACTCAACCTTCGAAACGAATATCATCTGAGAAGGAATAAACTGAGTCACGTACCAGAATCTGCACTTGTATTACAAAATGTGGAAGGTGAATTTCTTTGGCACTATACTGCTAATAAGCACCTTGAGGTAGAGAGTGGCATACTTGGCACTTTCACTGATAATTACAACAAACCAGGGACTGGCGTGGTCCCCATGATCCCCAACTATGTACAAGGAGGATGGGGAGTCTATACAATTACAAAGTACCACACAGATATGTGGGGTGTAGAGATCGGGATTAGAGGAGATGGACAACGCACTGAGGCAGTAGGAATAGACTATGATGGACAAAACTATGGAGGCATTGAGCACCAAAATAACCTCACCTACTCTATCGGAGGATATGCCGAAATTGCCAACGGACTAACGCTTAGAAGTCAGATTGGAAGTGCTTGGAGAGCCCCTCATGTTTCGGAGTTGTATAGCAATGGTCTAGATATGGAGCGGGGTATTTATATGATCGGCAACAAGGACCTAAAGAGCGAAAGAGTATTTAAGTGGGTAGCCTCATTGAGTTACCGCAATAGTTGGTTGCACGCTGATATAGAGGGGTACCTACAGTGGGTCAATAATTATATTTACCAAGAGCCTACGAAAGCTTATCGCACGCTGGTATCGGGCACCTATCCACTATTCGCTATCAAACAAACATCAGCGGCACTTCATGGGGTAGATGCAGAAGTTACAGTATACCCCTTTTCATGGCTAAGCTATACTATTTCGAGTGGCATGATATGGGCTAATGAGCAATCTACAGGGCGCTATCTACCCTATATGCCTCCGCTACACATTCGTGAGGAGATCAAGGGAGAGTGGGCAGTTTTGGGAGGAAGGCACAAAGCTTCCATCTCACTACATCACAAATTCGTTGCTAAGCAAAAGCGATTTGACCCTGATACCGACCTTATTAAGTTTGCCCCACCTGCCTACCATTTGGTAGGTCTCAATGTGGGTTTTACTCAAGGTGGAATAGCAAAGAATAGTGATATCATCTACCGACTTAGCATCGAGAACCTATTCAATAAGGAGTACAAGGAGTACACCAACTTGGCACGCTACTACGCTCATGACTTAGGAAGGAACATACAATTTTCAATATCATACAACTTTTAACTGATTAAAGATTATGCAAACAAGACAATTACTTTTCGTAGCCCTATCCGCTATTCTAATAATGGCAACAAGCTGCAAACCAAAAGAGGCGGTGGATGAAACAAAGCAAAAGAATCATCAGGACACACATAAAATAGAGATAACTTTCACTCCTGGAGCTATGAAAGGGGATAAATTCATCCCTTCGGGTGAGCCATCGGCCTCTATCATAGCCTCGCAAGCGAGCGAATGGCGACAGAGCAAAGTGATTACTCTCCAGACTGATACCCCCTATTTCGTCCAAGTCACCCACTATAGCAAGTCGGGGCAATCAATCAACCGTGAGTATGTAACTAATGGGGAAGATCGGATACATCAACACTTTTTCATGCCAAAGATTGAAGAAAGCAATCTAAGTGCAACGTCAATAATTGACTATCTGTACTTGGATACAGACCCTTGGGATGCCCCTATCTCAACTGATGCCAAGGTGATCGGCAAAGAGAATCCGATTGGTCTCAAGGGAGTTATGACTTTTAAGGTGCCTACGGAGCAATTAAAAATACGGCTCAGACTACTTCACGCAAGAGGTAGCAAGTTTAGCAGTGAAGGGAAAGTATCGCCATTTTACCAACCAAGTGTATGGACAGCTAACGGACAGTATGACCTCGACTTTACCTTTGAACTCAATGTGAAATCTAAGAAATAACCACAAAATATGAAGCTTAATGTATTACTATTCATTGCTACAGCTCTTATGGCTGTAGCTTGCAAATATGTGGAGTATCCCAATATTCAAACTCCAATAGAGCTACCAGAAGTAGCCAAGGTGGAGGTGGTGGTCATTGAGGGACATTTACACGGCACCTATGGTTTTCACCAAACTGCAGACGCAAAGGGACAAAAATATATGCGACGCTTTCATAGGTTTATATTTGAAAAAGGGCCGGATGGCTCAATGATCTTATCTCCCACCTCTGAGCAACGTCTTTGTGCAGTAGGCGGCATCGGAGAGCACGATCCAAAAATCAATAATGATAGCGAGCTAAGCAAAAAGATAGCGATTGCTTACGGTTTCTGGGTAGAGTACTATGATGCTCAAGGTAATCAGATAACTGATAAAGTTCTCGGTGGAGATCATTCAAAACGACTTCAGCACTTTTTTACTGTTTCAGATACCCACCCTACTTTTGATGGAGATAAAAATGAAGTGGACAAATATAAAGAGTCTGCTGACTTCATTACCTATATATACTGCGACACCGATCCATTATCGGCACGGATTAAAGATGGAGCTAAGGTAGTAGGTTCAACCAACCCTATCGGATACAAAGGCTACCTAGGCTTCTCTGTACCCCGCTCTGAATGCTCTCTACATATCACCCTCTGCGACCTCACTTCTATAGGGAAGTTATCAAGCGGTAGCCCATACCGCTACTACCAAATACCCACACAAGGTGAAAAGCTAGTGGAACTAACATTACCAGTGACCATTTTTGCTCATGGATACGAGGCGGTAGAGCACTACGAACTAGAGAATATGACTGAAAGCGATATGAAATACCTTAATTCAATTGCTCATGCGTATGGAATTACCCAGAAAGAGGCATTGGATGAGATCCTCATTCGCCTTCATGACGATTCCGAACACACCGACTCAGGATACTGGTTCTAGTATCCAGTTTGTGTGATAGTGACTTTTTACTACGAGAGTTGATCCGGCCAATTGGATAACCTATATACATTAAAAGCGGTCTATCTAGCTTAGATAGACCGCTTTTAATGTAGTGCAATAGGGACTTCTTTACTTCTTGGCAGGAGTCACCTTGATCAATTCGCACTCAAACTTTAGAAGTCCTGTAGGACCATAAGTTTGTTCACCAATCTCACCGTAAGCTAGGTTACCTGGAATCCAAAGAGTAAACTTTGAGCCTTCTGGCATAAGTTGGAAGCCCTCAGTCCAGCCTTTGATCACACCATTAAGTGGAAACTCTGCTGGCTCTTTACGATCGTAAGAAGAGTCAAATACCTCACCTAGTACATCAGTACCCTTGTAGTGAACAGTAACAGTATCATCAGCACTTGGCTTAATACCAGTACCCATAGTTTCAACCTTATACATCAGACCACTCTCAGTCTTTTGAACATCAGCATCAGCTGCGAGTTCTCCGAGTATTTTCTTCTCAGCATTTACCTTCTTTTCGTTAGCAAGACGTGCTTCCTCAGCTTGCTTCTGCTGCATCTTCACTTGAAAATCCTGAAGAATTTTATTGGCTGCATCTTGGTCAATAACGCTTTTATCGCGAAGCTCAGCTACAACACCTGCAATGAAATTGTCAAGGTTAATAGTGGTATCTTGCTCAATTCCTTGACGGAAGTTATCACCCATTCCGTAGCCCTGCATGTAAGAAGATGACTTTCCACCTTTTTCGTAAGCTCCATCAATGATTCCCTGAATCAAATCATCAAGCTTTATGGTAGAATCTTGCTGGAAGTAAGTTTTCATCTGTGAAGCATTAAGCACTCCAATAGCATAAGATACGCTATCGGTGTCATTGGTAAACTTTGCAGGCTTAACCTTACCACCACAAGAAGAAAGAAGCATTCCTACTGAAAATAGGATAGTTGCTCCACCTAATAAAATCTTTTTCATCACTTAAAATATTAATTTGTTTGTATTTATTATTTTACTATATCAAGTAACTCAATATCAAAGATAAGAGTACTATATGGCTCAATCATCTGGCCTGCACCATGCTCGCCGTATGCGTGCTGGTATGGGATGGTCACCCTCCACTTCGAGCCCACAGGCATCAATTGAAGAATCTCTTGCCACCCTTGTATCACTCCATTCACTGGGAATGTAGCTGGCTCGCCACGTTGAACCGAGCTATCGAATACCACGCCATTAATAAGGGTACCATGGTAGTGGCACTTCACGCTATCTGTAAGCTTAGGCTTTTCGCCATCGCCCTTCACTAGGATCTCATATTGTACCCCAGATGGCAATGTTGTTACCCCCGCCTTGTGGCTATTTACGAGCTGATACTCAGCTCCGGCACTCTTATTTAGCTCTATACGCTCCTCATGGACTTTAGTTAGATAGGCATTTAATACCTCTCTAGCTTCATCCATCGTCATTGCCTTTTCCTTCTCCTCTAAAACGTCTAGTAGGCCCTTGGTAAAGTCCTCAGCGCTCTTAACCTCAAAGCCCTCTGCCTTGAAATTGTGGCCCATACTTAAGCCTAGGGCATAACTAACTTTATCTTTCATTATAAACTCTATTCAATTAAACTTTGTAATAACTCGGTTGCAAAGATAGCAAAAAATGAGGGGATATTAAAACGTGTGAGTTTCAATACCCCCTCTGTCATATTAGTACTTAGTGAATGGCGACGGTACTACTGAAGGCTTTGTAGATATTTGTGCATTCCTGCAGCCGCCTTACGACCATCACCCATAGCAAGAATCACAGTTGCCCCTCCTCGTACAATGTCACCACCAGCGAAAACATCACTCAAGTCACTCTGACTACTCTCTTCGTTTACGATAATAGTGCCCCGCTTAGAGATATTAAGTCCTTCAAAGTTATTTGGGATGATAGGGTTTGGAGATACCCCCACACTAACAACTACTTGGTCCACTGGAATCTCTTCAATAGCCCCTTCAATTGGAATAGGACTGCGACGACCAGAGGCATCCGGCTCGCCAAGCTCCATCTTCTGAACCTTCATCGCACAAACCTTACCAGTACCATCATCTACGTACTCTACAGGATTGTGGAGCGTCATAAATTCCACCCCTTCCTCCTTAGCGTGATGTACCTCCTCCAGACGAGCTGGCATCTCCTCTTCGCTACGACGATAGACAATCATGGCACGCTCTGCGCCAAGACGGAGAGCGGTACGAACAGAGTCCATAGCGGTATTACCACCACCTATTACCGCCACTCTCTTGCCGTGAGATACAGGGGTATCAGCACCAGGCTGCCCTGCATGCATTAGATTGACACGCGTCAGGTACTCATTACTCGACATCACACCCACCAGGTTCTCTCCAGGAATATGCATAAACCTTGGCAGGCCAGCTCCACTACCTACGAATATTGCTTTGAATCCCTCGTCATGTAAGTCTTGATAAGAAACAGTCTTGCCAACAATCACATTGGTTTCAAACTTGATGCCAAGGGCTTTGAGCTTATCAATCTCAAAGTCTACAATATCATTAGGGAGCCTAAACTCTGGAATACCATATCTAAGTACGCCACCTAATTCATGAAGCGCCTCAAAGACTGTGACATCATATCCCCACTTAGCCAAGTCACCAGCGCAAGATAGACCAGCAGGACCAGACCCCGCTACAGCCACCTTAATGCCATTGGGGACAATATTCCCGTGCTCTTCACCAGCTTTACCAGATAGGATCGCCTCTCTTTCGTAATCAGATACATAGCGCTCCAAGAAGCCAATGGCCACTGCTGGCTTCTTCAGTTTCTGAGTATAAATACACTTACTCTCACACTGCCTCTCTTGCGGACATACTCGACCACAAACACCAGGAAGAGAGCTCGTTTCGCGAATAATTTTAGCTGCCTCAAGAGGCTTTCCGGCTTCTACATACTTCAAAAAGCTTGGAATATGAATGCTTACAGGACATCCCTCCATACAGGTAGGACTAGCACAGTCAAGGCATCGCTTAGACTCTTGAAGAGCCATCTCATCAGTAAGTCCGAGGCTCACCTCCTCATGATTAGTCGCTCTATATTTTCCATCGAGTGAAGGCATCTCCACCCTCTTAAGGGCCATTCTATCCTTGGCACTCATGCTTTTTCTAAGTTGCTCACGCCACTCTTGTGCCCTTCTTTCTTTTACAAGTTCCATATACGATTATCTATTGATCAATTCCTGGTCTCTAAATGCATTCATACGCTTTAGCATCTCATCAAAGTCCACCTTGTGTGCATCAAATTCCGGACCATCCACACATACAAACTTTGTCTGCCCGTCCACGGTAATTCGGCACGCGCCACACATGCCAGTCCCATCCACCATAATTGTATTGAGGCTAGCAAATGTTGGCACCTCATACTTCTTAGTTAGCTCCGCCACAAACTTCATCATTATGGCAGGGCCAATCGTGACGCACAGATCCACGTGCTCACGCTGAAGCACCTCCTCAATTCCGGCAGTGACGAGTCCCTTCTTTCCCGAGGAACCATCATCAGTCATAATCACCACTTCGTCCGAATTAGCCCTCATCTCCTTCTCCAGTATGATCAGGTCTTTATTCCTCGCAGCGAGAACTACAATCACCCGATTACCGGCCTTATGCATTGCTTGTACAATAGGGAACAATGGGGCTACCCCCACTCCTCCACCTGCACAAATCACCGTGCCATACTTCTTGATCTTTGTAGCTTGTCCAAGTGGCCCTACCACATCGGTAACATAGTCACCCTCGTGTAGCTCACAGAGCTTGCTGGAGCTCCGTCCTACATTTTGTACCACCAATGTGATCGTGCCGGCATCAACATCTGAATCAGCAATAGTAAGTGGGATCCTCTCCCCCTTTTCACCAACGCGAACAATTACAAAGTGCCCTGCTTTACGAGACTTTGCAATTCGAGGGGCTTCAATGACGAACTTTACCACTCTTTCGGATAGGTTTTCCCTAGATACGATTTTATTCATAATGAGTTATGTGTATTGGATAAATCAATAAACTTGTGTGCAAAGGTAATAAAATTAGAGTATAACTTTTAGTAAATTCTTTCCCCATATGCCTTCTAGTTGCTTTATAGCAAGTCCTCGAGACATCATCTCCATAGTAACCCTCAGTAATTGGGAGGTACTTCTGCATCCTATCACCTCACCACCGCCATCAAAGTCGGTACCAATTCCTACATGATCCGCTCCCACAATGTTGATGGCATGCTCAATGTGATCCACAAAGTCTGCTACAGTAGCTCCTTGCTCCTTGAGGAAGCCATGGTACATACATAGTTGGATGACGCCACCCTTTTCTGCAATAGCCTTGAGTAACTCATCTGGTAGATTCCTTGGGTGGTTATAGAGGGCTCTACAGGAACTATGACTAGCTATAATTGGTCGATTGCTTATCTCCAGTACCTGAGCCACCGTACTATCCGAGGCGTGAGAGACATCAACAGCAATACCTAGGCGATTCATCTCACGCACTACCTCCACCCCAAAGTCACTAAGACCTCCATGGGTTTGGCTACTCTTCATAGCCGAGTCACAAATCAAGTTATCTCCATTGTGGCAAAGCGTCATATACTTCACCCCTCTTCGAGCCAACTCTTCTAGTTTGTGCAAGTCATTCCCGATTGCGTACCCATTCTCCACCGCCTTACAGACCATCACTAGACCCATCCTCTTTGCATGAGGCACAGTAGTTGTGTCATAAATGAGCTTCATATCCTCCCGATGTGCTGTCACATAAGCATCCGTTGCCTCCAGCATCTCGAGGACTTGCTCAAAAGGCTTCTCCGAACCCTGAGGTACATAGGCAGCCATAAAGACGAGGTCCAGTCCACCAGTAATCATTCCACTATAATCCACTTTAGGCTGTAAGTTTTCGGCACAAGGATTTCCCACCAAAATAGAAGGGGTATCCACGTGCGAATCAAGCGTCAAATGGTGCTTATGGAAAGCGCGAGCGTGGTGATAAAGCTTCGCTTCATCAACTATGTGGGTAAAAAGATGGTGATGTGCCGTCTTTCCTTCCCAAGCCAACGCTTCAGGATGCCATTGTACTCCTAGAGCATTGTATTCAGGATAATAATCTACCGCCTCAATAACTCCATCGCTAGAGGTAGCACATACTGTACCACCTGGTGCCACAACACCTACTGCTTGGTGGTGAAAAGAGTTGACCAACAACTCCTCCTCCCTCAAAATTCGCTGGAGCCGACTATCAGACGAAAGATGCACCTTATGCCACACCTCATACCTCGAGGCGGTTTGATTATGGTTAATGAGGTTATCCTTACTGGCTAGGTCTTGAATTAAGGTACCTCCTAGTGCTACATTTAGGATCTGTAAGCCCCGACATATGCCAAGGATAGGTATATTCCACTTGATCGCACACTTCACAAGAGCCAAGTCGTAATAGTCCTTGAGATGATCAATGGTATTTACACCAGGAGCAGGCTCCTCACCCCACCACAAAGAGTGGATATCACAACCCCCCGATAACACCAATCCATCACATCGACCTAGCGTAGCCAATAGAAGCTCTAAATCAGTGGTCTGCGGGATCATCAAAGGGATTCCACCGGCATGACGAATACAATCACCATATGTATGAGTGAGCCTATTTTCATCCAGATGATTATGGTTAGCAGAAATGCCAATAACAGGCTTCTTCCCTGAGTTCGGATTGACCTTATCAATATCTCGCTGTAAGGTCTCTAAAGAGAAATCTATACTACTCAGCAATTGATCGTCTTTCATAGCTTAGTTCATTTATGAATTAGGGGGCACAAGAGAGATGCATCCCTTGTACCCCCTATGAAAAATTAATGCTTTATAAAGATGACGAGCAATTAGGCGTCGACATTAGCATACGTAGCATTTTGCTCTATAAACTCTCTTCTGGGTACCACATCCTCACCCATAAGGGTAGAGAATACCACATCGGCTTCAGCGGCACTTTCCATGGTTACCAGCTTCAAGTAGCGCTGTTCAGGATCCATCGTTGTATCCCAAAGTTGGTCGTGATTCATCTCTCCCAGACCTTTGTATCGCTGCACAATCACCTTGCTCTCCTCACCATCGGCAAAGTCATCGACAAAGTTTTTTCTGTCTTCGTCTGTCCAGCAGTATCTTACGATATCCCCTTTCTTGCATTGATATAGTGGAGGATTGGCAATAAAGACATACCCTCTTTCAATCAACACACGCATATGGCGGAAGAAGAAGGTCAATAGAAGCGTGGCGATATGGCTACCATCCACGTCGGCATCGGTCATAATGATAATCTTGTGATACCTTAGTTTATCTATATTGAGTGCTTTTGGATCCTCCTCCGTACCGATAGATACTCCCAAAGCAGTATACATCGCTTGAATCTCTTGATTCTCAAGTACACGGTGCATCATTGCCTTTTCCACATTGAGGATCTTACCTCTCAGTGGCAAAATAGCCTGAAACATAGAGTCCCTACCCTGCTTAGCCGTACCCCCTGCCGAGTCACCCTCCACTAGGAAAAGCTCACATATCTCAGGGTCACGGCTTCGACAATCGGCCAATTTTCCTGGTAGACCACCCGAAAACATTGGGCCCTTACGCTGTACCATCTCTCTGGCTCTCTTAGCAGCCATACGAGCTTTAGCGGCCAAGATCACCTTGTCCACGATCATCCGAGCTTCCTTAGGGTTTTCCTCCAAGAAGTTGGTCAGTGCCTCAGAGACAGCAGTATCCACCGCACTTACCGCCTCGCTATTACCTAGCTTAGTCTTCGTCTGTCCCTCAAACTGAGGCTCCTGTACTTTGATAGAGATCACTGCCGTAAGACCCTCACGGAAGTCATCGCCCAGTACCTCCACCTTCTCCTTCTCCAGAAGACCAGAGTCATCGGCATACTTCTTCAGCGTGCGCGTCAATGCTCGTCTAAATCCGGTGAGATGGGTACCGCCCTCAATAGTATTGATATTATTGACATAAGAGTAGACATTCTCATTGAAAGTGGTATTATAGGTCATTGCCACCTCCACTGGGATCTCCCCTTTATCATTGACAATATGGATCACCTCATCCATCAGATGCTCCTTATTACCATCAAGATAGCGGACAAACTCCTTCAACCCCTCCTCCGAATAAAAGCTCTGGCTCTTTGGATTACCATCCTCGTCTCTATCTCTAAAGTCAGTAATCGAAAGTCGCACTCCGGCGTTAAGGTATGCTAACTCTCTAAGTCTATCGGCAAGTATCTTGAATTCATATTTAGTCACCACAAAGATAGAATGATCAGGATGGAATGTGACGGAGGTTCCTGTCCTATCCGTTTCACCAATCACCTCTACTGCAGTTTGTGGAATACCCCTAGAATATTCTTGCCTATATATCTTGCCATCTCTGTAGACCTCTGCGATTAGCTTATCCGAAAGTGCATTAACACAAGAGACACCCACACCGTGGAGACCTCCAGAAACTTTATATGAGCCTTTATCAAACTTACCGCCAGCGTGAAGTACCGTCATTACCACCTCCAAAGCCGACTTTCCGAGCTTCTCGTGCCTATCCACTGGGATTCCGCGCCCATCATCATGCACTGATATAGAGTCATCCTCATTGATCTCCACTTCAATATGGCTAGCATAGCCAGCCATCGCCTCATCAATTGAGTTATCCACCACCTCGTTGACCAAGTGGTGTAATCCCTTAGAACTGATATCCCCTATATACATTGCGGGACGCTTACGTACCGCCTCAAGCCCCTCCAGAACTTGGATGTTAGATGAGTCGTAATGACCTTTCTCATTCGGCACGCAACTCACCCCTGCCATTAATTCTTCACTCATAATATACTATGTACTTATTCACTCAGACTCCCCCATATAGCCCACCCCTATTACATACAAAGGTACCAAAAAAATATTAGTTATTCTAGGCTTCAAAGGTCTTTTATTCCCTCCAACCTACTATTCCCTACTGCGCTCAATGACACCACTTCCATAACGCTTGTTCACTATGACAATTACCTCATACAGTTGGGACAAAAGCATTCCTTATATGCTTGACACTCTTTGGATGAACCTTATCTGGAGCATAGACTAGAATATAATCAAAGCGGACTGTCTTATACTTCACCTTTCTGAGATTTTGGCAATACCTATTGGAAGCCCAGATGAGATGATTCTGCTGTTCAGGTGTGACTAGTCGATCCAATTCCGACATAATGATAGGATTGGATCGGCTCTTTACTTCAATAAAACAAAGGACATCTCCCTCCAGTGCTATGATATCTATCTCTAGTCGCCCCACCCTGTAGTTCCGTTCCAAAATCACAAAGCCTCTCTTGCTAAGCTCTTCACAAATGATCAGCTCCATGAAATGTCCATCTACCCTATTCGTATCTATTAGCTTGGCCATTTTGTTCGTAGTCTAAGATCTTTCTCTTTAGTTGAGTACCCCATTTATACCCTCCCAGTGTATGGTCAGATTTTATCACCCTATGGCAAGGTAGTAGCAGAAAATGCTTGTTCCTTCCCAACTGAGAACCTATAACCCGTGCAAAACCGCTACTAAGTCCTAAACGAGATGCCAACTCCGAATAGGAGAGAGTGGCACCGTATGGTATTTGGCTCAAAGTCAACCAAAAGTGAGGTGCCCAGCTTGGTGCTAAAAGGTCTAAAGTATACTGAGGTGGCGCTGGCGAGATACATCTAAATGCATCGGCTAGCTTTGGGTGGCTTTCTATGGCATACTTAATAAGTGAATTGTCAGCAGTTTTGCAAGGATTACAAGATAGTATCTTCCCGCTCTCCTCTAGTAGGCACTCCACTATGCCTACAGGCGAACGAAAATAATACCGATCCACTACTCTTCTATATCCACGCAAGCTCGTTTTGACACAAAAGGCTTAATATACTGCTTCACTCTAGCCACATGCTCCGGATGCTTTGCATAAATCTCTATTTCATCTGCACTACTCAATACCCCTTCCAGCATTAGGTCGTACGACTCATTAGGATTGATATTGAAGCTCACTTTAAGACTTTTCAAGCAATCAATATGCTGTGGCAACTCCTCAAAAGCTGCCTTCGCCTCCTTCAAAAACTGTTCCTTACTCTGTCCACTAGGATAGGACTCGAAGCCAAAAAGCACTATATGGCGTATCATACAATATTATTCAATTCCTTATCAATACATTGAAAACTCTATCTCATCCAAGTGAGAGTCTTTATATCCCAAGAAGTAAAGGATTCCATCCAACCCCATTGTGGTAATCGATTGCTGTGCACTCTCCTTCACCTTTGGCTTTGCATGGAAAGCAATACCTAGCCCTGCGATACTGATCATAGGCAAGTCATTAGCTCCATCACCCACCGCTACCGTCTGGCGGATATCTACCTTCTCTACCTGAGCGATCAGCTTCAGCAACTCCGCCTTGCGCTTACCATCGATAATATCTCCTAGGTGACGGCCGGTCAGCTTACCATCCACCACTTCCAGCTCATTAGCATAGACATAATCGATGCCGAATTTACTTTGGAGATACTTACCAAAGTAGGTAAATCCACCACTCAGTATGGCAATCTTAAAGCCCACCCTCTTAAGGATCTTCATGGTTCGCTCCATACCCTCCATAAGCGGCAAGTTCTCTGCGATATCTCGCATCACCGATACATCTAGTCCTTTGAGTAAAGCTACACGCTCCACAAAGCTCTCGTTGAAGTCTATCTCACCTCTCATTGCCCGCTCAGTAATATGAGCAACTTCGTCATAAACTCCAGCACGCTTGGCAAGTTCATCAATCACCTCCGTCTTGATCAGCGTAGAGTCCATATCAAAGCAGATCAATCGACGCATACGCCTAAACATACTATCCTGCTGGAAAGAGATATCCACCTGATATTTATTCGCCACCTCCATAAACTTCCGCTGCAGCTCTTCCCTATCCCGAGGGGTACCTCTCAACGAAATCTCGATACTTGCTTTGGGAACACGCTCCGTCTCAATCAGCGGGATACGCCCTGTGAGACGGTCCAGAGCATCAATGTTCATTCCCTGCAGAGCCACTTCACGAGTAATTGCAGAGACCATCTTGGCTGTAAATTGCTTCGCCAGGAGGGTCACGATATATTTATTTTTACCTTGAGCCTGCACCCACTGCGTATACTCCTCAGGAGTAATTGGTTGAAATGAAACATGGACGTTTAGTTCATTAGCTTTGAATAGTAGCTCCTTAAGGATATTCCCATTCTCACTACTGAGAGCAGAAAAAAGGATTCCAAGCGTTAGATTATTATGAGTATCACTCTGGCCAATATCAAGGATAGTCACTTTATGCTTAGCAAGGGTCTCTGTGATCGCAGCAGAAATGCCAGGCCTATCCTGACCGCTAAATATAGCTAATATCAATTCATTGTCTTTATTAAACATACTATTCATCCTTTTTCATTTCTTATGATGTCCAAACTAAAGCAAAAGTACCCATTTATTGCCACATATCGTAATTTGTGACCGACACATTAGGAGGTGACGCATGGTTAGAAGCATAATGAAATAATAGGCTTAGCTCGTATTGGACACACGAGCAAGGTTCTCCGAGGAAGTTCTGACGTACCCCATTGCATAAACCCTATGCTAGCAGGGTGAAAAATGAGTTGCAA